>CAJTSN010000026.1 GCA_910578745.1 uncultured Bacilli bacterium | reverse complement strand
CTTCTTAACTTTAAAGCAGAAAAAACGATTATATTCTAACGATTTAAAAATGGAATATCTCTTAAATTCGATATTTTGAATATTCTCATTTTTTATATGTTGCCACTTTTAATTTATCTCTTCTATGGTTGTATATGTTTTTATAAATGGATTTTCCTGATAAAAAGTAGTTTTGTTAATAAGAAAATGATACTTTCTATCTCTTTATTCATTCAAACTCTTTTAATTTCTTCAACCATTGCTATGTTTATAAATAGTCTAACAATTCTTTAAATTCAGTATAATTCGATTCTGTATTTAAGTGTCCTCCTCCAGAAATCATGATTTGATTTTCTGTTATTGTATCTGCAAACTCTTTTTCTGCCTCATATTTTACATAAGGATCGTTATCTGAATAAAAACAAACTATATCATTGCAATAACTTTTTACAGCAGATAAATTAGAAAGGAACATACTTTCATTCATCAGGATTTATTCCTAAATAATTATTGAACCCACAAACAAAGACTAATCTCTTAACTTTAATCTTATTTTGAACTAAAAATTTACAGATAAATACAGGAGCTATGGAATGTGCAAAGACAACTGTATTTTCATCTAAAATTTTTGCCTCTACATATGTTTTTAAAAGATTAGACCAATTCTCATAATTTTGAAAACCAACTCCAATTGGAAAGTCTGGAGTATAAACTCTTAAATTTCTATTTTCTAATTCTCTTCTTAAATATGGAATCCAATTAGAAAACGGATTTCCAAAACTACCGTGTACGATTAAATAATGATTCATTTACAATTTCCTCCCTCAAAATTTCAGTATATTTTTCTATATCTATACAAACAAAAGTAGAAGATAAGTCTTATTAAATTCACTTATAACTATATCTACTTTTAAAATTCCTCTGTGCAAAAAAGTCCCTATTCTTTTTCGCCTCTCTCCTTTAATACTTTAACGGCTTCATCTCTATGCAACTCTTTTATTATTTCTATTTTATTCCTAGAAAATTTTGCTAATTCATCTATGGAAGTAATCATCTCAGGACAATAGTTATCATTGCTATCTTGTAATGTTGCAGCGTATACTAATTTGTCAAATTCTTCATAAAGTATTGCTCCCATACACATCATACAAGGCTCACAGGATACATACATGGTTGCTCCTTTAAATCACCATATAAATTTTTGTTTTTAGAAGCACTTTCTATGGCTTCTAATTCAGCATGAGAATACATACTCGTCTCCATTAAAGTTGCATCATCACTTCTACCAATTATTTCATTATCTTTTACCACAATAGCTCCATAAGGGTATTTTGCACTTTTACTAATCTCGATTGCTATATCAATGTATCTTTCATCGGACATTACAAATCACACACTTTCTTTAATTTTTCAAATATTGGAATATTTCCTTGATAACTTTTTGGAGATATGGGGCTAGGATGATAGATTGGTAATATTTTATATCCTTCTAGTTCATATATATTTCCAACTACATCTCTAAACTTATCAAATTTAAAATTCAATAAACTCCTTGTAGGAAATTCTCCCAATGTAATTATCAATTTTGGATTCAATATTTTTAGCTGTTCGAACATGATCTTTTTACAATTTTTAGAACAAATTTTTAAATTTTTCCTTTCAAGTGGATAACATTTCACCGCTTCTAAAAAAGTTGTTTCAAAAATATCTCTATCGATTTGATCAAATAATTTTTGTAATACAACCCCACTAGGTAAGACTTTTCCATGAACATCACACCATAGTTTATGAGATTTTCGCCATCCATTATTTGCAGGTGCTTCACCAATTAAGACTATATTGTTATCTTTCCCAAGAAAAACGGTAGAAGCCTTTGGAAATTTTTCAACTAATTTATCACAACTTTTACATGAATATACGTTCTCATCTACCTTATTTAATAATCTTTCCATTAATTTTACTTTTAATTTCATGTATCTATTCCTAGTGTCTTCTACTAACATTTCTTCACGATCCACTATTTTATACTCTTTATACTCGATTTCATAATCAAATGGGTTAGGAGTCAAATCAATTGCAGCATTATTTATTAAATTAAAATAATGACTTCTATTCCCAATGTATGTCTTACAAAGTTCACCCCCGAAATAATCATTCACAATTAAAGAAATTATTGCACTCATTTCAAAAGATTGATTCATATCACTCCAGTTATCTGGTACTTTAGGATTACATAAGTCTTTAAAATAACACATATACAATTCATTTTTTAATTCTTCGATACACAATTCTATCCCTCCTTTAAAGCGTTAAATTTCATTTACATTATAACATCAAAAAAACAAATCTCCTATGATTTGCCAACATTTTATTTATTTTTAACCAAAATGATTTTTTCTAAATTTTTTAAACAATAGGATTTCCATAAGAACAATTTATACTTCTATATATACGTTTTCTATCTTCACATGAACTTTTTCTATATAACAAAAAATGAAAGCCTAACTTTTAAATCACGTAATCTTTTTGTTATACTAAGTACTTTTGAATGCTCTTTTTTCATTCTAAATAAAAAGTCTCATAGATTATCTATCTACATTAAAAAACGATCCTATCAAAATGAATTTCAAGTTACATCTTCTGTAAATTATTTATTAATTTATAAGCTATTTCTAAATATTCTTGCTCTACTTCTTCCATATTTCTAAATTTTGTATCAATATCTAATTTTCTATGAGGATATTTCAATGTCCAATTCTCCACATTATTCATCAATTGTTCTACTTCATTATATAAAACTTCATTATCCGAAAATTTAATGATTTTGTGAATTTCATCGGTTGGAAATGGTAGATGAAATCTGTCATAAATTGCTTTTTCAATCTTTTCTTCAAATACTTTATATTGTGGAATTTCAACTTTAAATGGTTTAGGTAAATCACTAATATAACACTCACTAGCATCATGTAATAACCCTATTAATTGAATAGTATAATCATATCCTAATTGCTCTAAATCCCTATAAACGTTCAAACAATGTTGCGCTACACTATAAAAATGCTTACATTGTCCTGTAAATCTACATATTTGTGACAATCCATGCGCTATATCAACTAGATTCACTTCATCACTTCTTGGATCTATAGCATAAAATTTACCCATATAGGTTTCTTGCCAATCCCCTTTTCTATGTTCCATAACATACCTCCTGACTAAGCATTTAATCCAATTATATCACAATAAGAAATAATAACCTTACTTTTGTATTTACTTACAAAATATATAAAAAAGTACGAATAAAATTTTACATTTCTAAAGGACAACAAATTAAGAAACTTGATCTTTTATCTCCATTTACTACGAATTCATTTTGTATTCTAAGTGCGTTAAAATCCTCCTTTTCATATAGAATTATCTAAATTTAAGAATGGCTTGATTAACAAGACTTACTTGATTTTATGTGCAGTTATAATTGTATAGCTGTATGCATTAACTGTTATTTTGCAATCATCTACAATTATATACCAGTTTTTCCCGAGTCGTTCAATTTTAGCATCTTTTTGTAAAATTCTTCTTCTGCACCATTCGACAATATCATCTGTTTCCACTTGAAGGTTTTTCTTTATGCGCTCTATACCCATTGCTGTTGTATGAAGCTTATTCCTATTTTCTATAAGTTCTACCATTTAGATATCTCCCTCTTTTTTACCCATATTTTAAACAACTAAACCGATTTATTACTATCATTCTATTTGGAACACAAAGTCAAGTTGTGACGATTTAAAAACTAGATATTTCTATCTAGTCGATTTCAAAATTGGTAGCCTGTACGGGGTTCGAACCCGTGAATCCGAGCTTGAGAGGCGCGTGTGTTAAGCCACTTCACCAACAGGCCAAATGAATAATGTCTTTTTTTAGACATTATTATATTAACATAAAGTAGCAATTCTTACAATACTTTTGCCGAATTTTCCTAGAAAAATCACCTTTATTGTTACTACTCAGCCATCAAATAGTGAATAATTTCAAATTCACTATTTTTTCACGAAAAAACTAGGTAAATAAAGATTCATCTGGATACTTTTGTTTTCCCCCTCACCATTTGTAGACATTGTTACACTATTTATAGTTTCCAATAATTTATTTGAAGATTCTTCATAAATATTATCTACTGTCCCTTTAGATATACTTATAAGTCCACATTTAATCCTATTTTATATTTTGTTATATCTTCCGTACTTACGTTTATATAATGAGTTATTCTTTTACTTTTGTACTACTTTATTTAATCTTATAAATTAACGTTTCTTTTGCTAAAGTAATCCCTTTATATCAAAATTATCCTCTAGTTTTAAAAATAAATTTCTGCCTATGATTATACATATTAGCTTCAATTTTAATATGTTTGGTAGTATTGGCTTTACTCATTGGAATACCAAAATTCTCACTATCTTTATTAACTCTACATTCTAATTTATCAACTATATAATCTATTTTTCCAATTCTGCTTTTAGCCTGTCTAATATATGAAATTAAGACTAAAACACATAATTGAAATATTGGTAGTATCACATTAGACAATATTACAATGGGTTTAAATTTAAGAAATAACATATTTTATAGTCAATTCATTTATAAATTCTAATCAAAATTTTGCACAAAAAAGCAAATCGGATTTTAATATTTGATTTGCTTTTTCATTTTATCTTAGTTCAGGATATCCATTAGCACTTATTACATCTAAATTCCAAATCGTTTCATCAAAATGTAGAATATCTTTATAGAATTCTTTTGTATGTATTTGAGTTTCTGTTGCTAATTTCAAATTATCTTTTGTTTCATCTGTTATTCTACTAAATCCTTGAGCACCTTCATATTCGTAACAATTTTGTATTGTAGATATAATCATAGTTGAAAGGGCTCCTGCAAATTTATAAGGTGTTTTTTCGTTTCCTTCATTATCTGTAAATCCTTCCATATTTCCAAGTGCAATAGAATTTTTAATTATTGGATTATCATACATATTACCAATAACTCCACCATTAAATTCACTGTTTTCAATACTAGAAGTATAGGTATTTTCAGATTTATGGATGTTTACTTTTGAAATTACATTTTCAATAGTACCACCTTTTTGAGATGCACCAGCAATTCCACCATTTTCTGTTGTAGTAACCTCTAGATTTCCTTGTACGAAAACGTTTCTTATAGTTCCTCTAAATTTTCTACCTACAAACGTTGATACATAAACCCCAGATCCTCTTACATCTGCATTTTTTACAGAAATATTTTCAAATAATGAATTTTTATTTCCACCTGGTTCTCCATCCTGCCCAGAAATAACTGCAACATTATTTTGTCCCACTAAAGTAATTCCATCAAATCTCATATTTCTTAATGTCGCACCAAGAGTTTTATTAGCAAATGCAGTAATAAAGTTTCCTGTTCCTGTATTTGAGAAATTACTGATATTTATATCTTCAATAGTACCATTAAAGTTACTAAATAATGATAAATTACTTAAGTTAGAAAGTGTATGACCATTACCCTCAATTTTTCCTGTAAAAGTTTGAGTAATAACTGCATTTCTTCCAGTATATCCTGTAAAATCTAAATCATTATCAATAGAATATATTTTACCTGGTAAATTATTAATTGCCACAAAATCTTCAACTGATGAGATATGTATCATTTTAACTTTAACATCTGCATCGATATAAGAAATACCCGCTGCTGCTGCGATAGCAGAATCACCAAATTTTACTACACCATTAAGTATTATTTCAGTATTTGTAGAAACTATTTTAGTTATTGTTGCATATTCTGCAGCTGATGTTATGATTGCTGCTTGACTTGATGTTCTAGTATCAATTGTTATATTATCAAATCTTAAGTTTGTTACATATCCAAAACGCACTTTTTGAAATAATGGTTTTGTAAGTCCAGTTATTGTATGTCCATTACCATTTAATTTTCCCCAGAATGAACCATCAATAATTGCATTCGACCCTTCTATATTAGAGAAATCAATATCATTGTCTAATACGAAGTTTCCATATCTTTTTTCTAATATTTTCTCTTGAAATTCTTCGGCTGTTTTGATATGAATTATTTCTTCATCATCAGTAAATACTTCTTCTCTAAAGTCATTTGTTACTCTCTTTATGAAGTGATATGTTCTTCTTTTTACATTCATACTAGCTGTAGCATTACGATCGTTATTTTTAGCATCTAACTTAAGTGCTTCTAAGAAGTAATTGTAAAGTTCATCGGCATCTATATATCCTATTTTATCCCAGTTAGATTCCATTAATTCATAACGCCCTAATTTATATTTTTTCCAAGTCATAGTATCATCTTTAGTAACTTTTTTAATAGCATCTAAATCATTAGCGCTTCTTTTACTATAATAAGTAGCATATCCACCATCATATCCACCAATTCCTAGCATTTCCCATGCTAAGTATTTAAATGAATAACAATCACTTCTACCTATATCATTATGTGTTTGATACCAGTGAGTTGGATAAACACTTCCGTAACCATATTTACCACCACCTGGACGAGTAAGAACACTTGTAACACCAGGCATAATTACGATTTTGTTATCCCAAAGGTCTTCAACTGTTTTTAAATTCATTGCTGTAAAATCATCCGCAGTTTTGACTGTCCATCTTGTATTGTTTGCATTATTATTTGGATAATCAATTTGTGTTGCAACTTTAGATTGTTCTTCTGGTGTAAGTTGTAAGAAGGCTTTAGCATAAGCATAATCTAGAAAATCCCATAGTTCAAATGAACGTTTATAAAATTCTTCAATCTTTTCAGTAGAGTTGATTCTTTCTGGTGTTAAGTTTGTAGTTGTTAACGCATCCATAGTTTGATAAGAAGAAAGATTAAAGTTAACACCACCGTCTCCTGCACCTTGTGAAGTATTTCCATCAGCATACTCTTCTGCCGAACCTCTTCTTCCTCCACCTTTTAAGAATATCTTATTATCTTGATTATGACCTGATTCATGACTCCATGTACCAAACGAATTTAAAGCACTAGAAGCTACCCAATAAACATTACTTCCTGTAGCATAAGCGGCATTTCCATTAGCCTCTGCCCAATATCCAACGGCTTCGTTAAAGTTTTTATGGAATGGTTCTTCTGTTGTTCCTGGATATTGAAAACCTCCTGCATAACGACAGTCTACTTGTATATCAGTCGCATTGTTCATTCTATCAGCCTCAATAAATCCAGCGGTTGTTGAATAGAAATTACCTACATACTGTGCAAAATTTTCAATCTTTTTACGTAGTTGTTCTCTTTGTTTTTCATCATTAGGGTTATTTATATAAGTTCTTTGCGCACCCACTAAAAATTGTGTTGGACTAGAAACCATATATGCAGCATTTTCAGGTAATGTCAAAAATGGTAATAAGAAATTATTTCTTCTCTTAAGTTGTCTCCAACCTCTGTATTCAACATCTGGATGTCCCTCTGCTGGTAATTCATATACAAGTCCTTGATAATTATTTGTAAACCAGTCATTTACATCGTCATAACCACCAATATTTGTAATAAGAACGTCTAAGAATGAACCTATATCAGCCTTTCCAGTAGCATATTTACTAATTTTACTTTTATAGAATGTATGAGTTGCATTAGTAGAAATATTTCCTGTAAAGACATCATTCACTAAATTATCTAATGTCATTGAATTACTAAACATTTTTCCTTCAAACATCATAATATCATATACTTTAGTATTGCCTATTTCAATATCATACCAACGATGATAATAATTGTACGCATATATAATTGATTTTAATTTTTCACTATCGATTAATTCTGCTTTTATTTTATTATTTAAGATATTACTATCTAATATTAATGGACTAGTTAAATCATTTTGTAATATTTGTAAAGCCATTTTTCTAGCATCTAACTTAAGAGTTTCATTATAATGATCTCTATAAAGTCTACTATCTAGAACAGTTGTAAGTGAATCTAAATCATTTGTATAGTCAAGAGATCGAATATATTCTGTAACTACATCTACGATACTAGCATTTTCTTTAACAACATAGTTATCATAAGCATAGTTTATATTTAACTCATCAATAGTATAAATAGCGATGTTATTTTTTAACTCTACAAAACGGATCGTATATTCTTTTGTTGTATTATCATCAAATACAACTTTTATCTTTTTAAGATTTCCATAATCAGTATCAGTTAAATATGTTACCATTCCGTCTGTATTATAGGCAAGGATATGTTTAATTATTTTGGTATTTAATATATTTTCATTTGTTATTTTTAAACCATCTTCCACTAAATATTTAGCATCATAGTATGGCATTAATATATTTATGTTATGATATAAAATTTCTTTGTCTTTACTAAAGCCATTTAATCTCTTTATTCTATCATAATCTGGTATATTTAATTTATTATTTGTAGGCTTTTCTTGTTCTCCCATTACATTATTTTGTTTACTTGCTTTCAATGTTGGTAAACTATCAAATGATGCATTTGTAATATTCCAAATACTTTCATCAAAACCTAAATTATCTCTAAAGAAATCCTCTGTTATTTCTTCTTTTGTGATAGATTTTACTCTAGTTCCATATACGTTTGTTGTTAATCCTGAATTAGCTAATTCATAGTTATTTTGTAAAATTCCTGTTCTTTCATTTCCATGTACACTATAGAAGTTTGTTCCTGTTGCCAAGCTAAGACTATTTTTTAGACTAGATGATTTATTTGCGAATAATCCTACAATTCCACCATTTAATCTATGTCCACCAGTATGACTAATACTCACTTTACTGATACAGTTTTCGATTGCCTCAATTCCATAACCATGACCTAGAATTCCACCTATTCCATTAGCATCATTAGTATTTGTTGATGTAATTGTTCCTTCTACATAACAGTTTTTTATACTTCCATTTGTCATTTTTCCTACAATTGCTGATATTCTTATATGTCCCTTTGTTGTTATATTAAAGTTTTTAGTACTACATCCTTCTACTGTAAGATCTATTCCTTCACCTACTATACCAGCAGAATGATTAGCGCCTGTTATCATTGTTAAATCTTTTACATGAACATTTCTAATTATTGTACTACTAGCAATATTTGCTATTGTTCCCCTACTTGATGCACCTGATAATTTTACTTTTTCTATAGTTAGATTTTCTATTGTTGCGCCTGTTGTAGTATCAAATAAAGGTCTATCTAAATTATAAATAGTATATCCATTACCATTTAAAGTTCCAACAAATTCTGATGTTACTAGAGTAGATGTTTTAATTGATAAAGTTGATGCATCATAGTCTCTAGTTAAAGTAAATGTTCCACTTGGATTTGCTTCTATTTGTTTAATTAAAGTTTCTAAACTTATATTTTCTGCTACACCATTCTTTATAGTTCCATAAGTCACTTCTAATTTATCTTGTTTTATATTATTTTCATACTGTACTGTATCTTCGTAATCTAGAGTTAATTTTAACTTATTATCTTCGATTTTATACTCTTTTATCTTTGTATAAAGTACTGGCATATTTTTCATTTGAACTTTTACTATATAATCATTTAAATTTGTTAAATCAGACTCTCTTAATGCAATTACTTCTTCTACTCCATTTGTTGTTTCTTTATATACCATAATATTTGTGATATCTTTCATTTCTAGTTTTCTTGCACCCATTGTTATGTCTGCTTCTAGTAACAACATATTTTCGTAATAATTAGCATTTTCCTCTAGTTCATTCATATCTAGATCATAATTAACAATTACTTTTAAAACATAATTTTGATCTTCAGAAGGCATGAATGTAATCGTGTTTGACTCTTTTGTTACTTCTTGTTCTTTTACTACCTTGTTATTATTTAAAATCTGCACTTTACCACTAACAACAGCATTCTCTAAATCTACTAAATTGAATACTGCTGCTATTGTTCCATCTACATTTTCAGAATATCCAAATTGCTCTGCTTTTGGTCTATCTTTTAAGATTGTAAATTTTATCTCATTGTTTTCAGTAATTTCAAGTTCTTTAGAATTACTTAATTCTATCTTTTCTATTTCTAAAGTTTTAACCCCATAAGTTTTATGTCCTTCTAA
Source organism: uncultured Bacilli bacterium (assembly GCA_910578745.1). Taxonomy (GTDB): domain Bacteria; phylum Bacillota_I; class Bacilli_A; order RF39; family UBA660; genus CATOJL01. The sequence continues at coordinate 13,059 of CAJTSN010000026.1, read as the reverse complement.
TGTAAAATAATAAGTATTTCCATTTTTAGTTAAATCATATTTATGATTATTTATTACAACACTTACTGGTTCATAATTAGATATATTAGAACTTTCAAAACTTACCCTAACAGTTTCATTCTTAGCAAAATATTTTGATTCTCCTGATTGATTATATGTTTTTATATTACTTATATTTAATTTATAATCTGCAATTAAAACAACTTCTCTTGTTTCTAAAGAATCATCTCTTACTCTATTGTCTTCTTCTTTCAAACCTTCTAATTTATTACTATCTAAATCATAAGTTGCTTTTATTTCTAACGTATATTTTTCTCCAGGTTCTACATTAAATGTGAGCTCATTGTATCCTTTTACTACTGTCTTTTCTTGTGTTCTATCATTTAATGTTAGTAGTGCTTTCCCATCTAGAAATGCATTTTCTTTATCTTCAACATCAAACGATAGTGTGACTTCATTCATATTTACATTATCTTCTTGTTTAAAGTTCTTTATGCTTGGTTTATTTTTTAGGATATCAATGTGAATTGTTTTTTCAAGGATGGCTGAAGAATCGTCTTCATAATAGAATCCTGTAGTTGTTAAAGCATATAGTCCACTAGTATTTCCAACATTTAATGCCACTTCATAGTCGCCATTTTCTAATTTTGTTGCGATGCAATTTACATTGTTCACCCGTATTCTTACAATGTCATATTCTTTATTTGTTTCTAGTGTATATATTAATTTTACTACATCACCTTTTTGGACATAATACGTATTTGGTACAATATTTTTAATGGATACTTTTGGACTTGCGGCTACTTCAGTATCTGATACAACTTCATTTTCCACATTATCTGATTCTTTTCCTGTCAAGTTATAGTTTAGTGCTATTTTTACTTGGTATTTGGAAGTAATTACCCCATCAGTTTCTAAGAAAACATTCACTATTGTTTCTTTGATTTCTTCTCTATCTATTGTTTTGCTTACTATTTTATTTCCTAAATCATCGAATAATTCAATATTTATAATAGAAACAGCATAATCTTTATCGTTTAAGTCAAACATTACTTTTAAATCCTCATTTGCTGTATTTTCACTTGTTGTTAAATTTGCTATACTTGGATTTCTTTTGATAACATTTATTGTTTTAGTATTGTTTTCCGTTAGTTCAAACTCTTTTCCATTAGAAAGTGTAACGGATTCTATTGTTATAATTTGTTCTCCAAGCTTTGTTAATGGCTCAAGTACAACAGCATAACAATCTCTTAATGATTCTACACTATATACTTTACCATTTATTTTAACTTCTGATGGTGTATGTTTTGAAGCATTGGAACTTTCAAAGAATAGTTTTACTTGTTCCCCATTTTGATAGTTCAAATCTTTATCTGTTTTTATGTTTGTGATATTAAAGTTATAGTTGATGATTAACTGTAATGTTTTTTCTAAACTTAAGCCACCCACATGTTCCTCATCATTTTCTAATTTATTACTATCCAAATTGTATTTTAAATCTAATATTGCAGTATATTCCTTTTCGTTTTCTACTTCAAACTCAATAGAATTTTCGCCTTTTCGTATGTTTGTCTCAAGTTTTTGTTCTCCATCACTACCATGAATTATCATTGATCCTTCCATAATACTACTATCTGGATCTACAACATCAAATTTAATAATTAATTTAGAGTTATCTATATCTTCCTCTACTCTATAATTATTTATCGTTGGTATTTCTTTTAAGACATCTATATTAATCGTATTATCAATTTTCACTACTTTATCATTATCTAAATGAGCTTCTGTCATTTTGTAGGATTTAAATCCTGAGGTTTCCCCTACATTTAAGGTTAAACTATATTCGTAAGAATTGTCTTTCTTTTGAACATCATACTCTTGACCATTTATTGTCAGTTTTTGAATAGCACCACCATAACTTACATCTCCTGTAAATGTAATTGTTATTGTTTCACCTTTCTTTGGATAATAATTATCGACTTCTATATTTGATAAGTTTACTTCATATTCCAATTTATTTTCTAGTTTTTGAATTAATAAACTTAAATCTGTTATTGTTATTTTTCCATCACTATTCATGTCTGCATTTTCATGAACTTCTTCTGGTAATAATTTCAAATTAATTAAATGTAATTCTAATAAACTTGCATCAGCGTAGTTTATTTGCCCATCCCTATTTAACTCACCCTTCCCAGCAAACGCAAGGGCATATACAATTGCTATACCTATAGTTTCTATGAATAATATCCCTATCACAAACAATAACATATATCTTTTCTTGCTATCTATAATATTATCATTTTTTCTTCTTTGATATATAATTATTGATATAATTATTATTACTGCAATACATGTTAGAATAAGTAACCAAAAACATGTATTCGTCTTATTCTTAATCTTTTCAGGCTCTTTTCCATTATTGTCTTTATCATTTATTACAGGATTGGTAGGTTTCACTACTTCATTCCCACCTGTATTGTTTCCTGAATTATCCATTTGATTATTGTTATCATCAGTAATATTGTTACCATTATTGGTATTTGGCTTTGTTACTACCCCAGTACTTGTTCCACCTACACCAGATGATAAATTTGAGTTTGTATTTCCTGAATGGTCTTTATCAGGCTTCGTTGGTATTGTTACTTGATCTTTTATTATATTTAATGTTATTTTTTGTTCAGGAACTTCTATATCCTTTTTACCTTCTGAAGTTGTTATATCTTTTATTTTTATAGAGGTTGCTCCTGCTTCTACTCCACTTCTAACTTTTAATGTTATTTTCACTACAGCTTCAGGATTTTTACTTCCCACCTTCTTGATTGCAACAAACTCTCCTGTTTGGGGATTATATTTTAACTCCTCCCAATAATTTTGACATTCAAAGTCACTTTCAACAACCTCTTCAAAAATACTTTTATCATATTTAAGCGTTGCTTTATAAGCGTTTATTCCTTTTTTCACATCGTTAAAATTATCTAATTTAAATGTTATCTCCACTTTTTCATTCTGCTTTAATTCCGTTTTGGTTGTATTTATTTTTGAATCTACAGTTGTAATTGCAAATACATTGTTAATTGAAATTAAGCTCAATAGTACAATTATGATTGCAGTAATTGTTATTTTTTTCATACTTACTTCTCCTTTTTCTTTAATAATCCTTTTTTCGATGTATTATACATTAAGCATCTAAATTTGACAAATTTTGCATTCCTTTTAATTTATTACTATTATAAAATAGGATTCGTTTCTTTATACAGGACATACCTATCTCCCTTAAAAGCACTATTTTCTCACAAAATTTAGTTTCATAAAATTATATGTAAGTAGTAGTCCCTCTTTTATTGATAATTTTGCTTCTTCATAACTAACCCCAGTTATTTCAACAATTTTTTTCTTTTATATTATAGCATAAAGCTTACAAATTTCCAATATTTTATGGGTTTATGGTAGGGCAACTAGTCTAATTTCATAATTAAATCTTTAAGAAAATAAGACTACTCTTTAAGTAGTCCCATTCACTATAGTAACAACATACCCATTTTGACTAAGTAAATCTAAAATTCCTCCTTCTCCTATAATATGTGCAAGTCCTATAGTACAAAATATGTTTTGACCTTTTTCAAAGCTTTTTTCTAAAGAAGCTGCCATGTTTTGATTTCTAACTGTCACTAATTTATTGGTATATTCCTCCATATAGGAATTAGAACGATCATCCTCTGAAAATACAATTTCTTCTAATTCTTCCTTATTTCCCTTTTTATAAAGTTCGTAGAGTTTTAACAGATTTTGTTTCGACTTTTCATACTCCGAAACGCCTTGTTCCAACAAATAAGCTTGCATCTCATAATCAAAACTGGATAGTACAGCATACTGATAATCTGCCGATTCTAATTCTAAAATTTCCTTCTCATCTTCTTTTGCTAATTGTAAAAAATATTGATCAACTCCATATAGGGTTTCAAGTTGAACATCTTCAATTGCAGCGTTTTCTAATAAAGTATACCACATAATAGGACTATAGGAATCAAGTACGAAACTATAAAGGCCCGCATTTGTAAGAATCTGGACACTTTCCTCATAAATTTCCGCCGAAATATAATCAGAAATTTTTTTATTCTCTGGATTGACAAATCTTGTTAAATCAGACATTTGTTTTGGTAAATCTTCCATATATTCCACTAAGTCAAATTCGACAGCTAACACCTTACTTTTTTTATAAGCGTCCATGACATAATTAGGAAGTGGATATAGCGATTCTTCTGCTGCATGAATCGACCCAAAAAGATAGAGTTTGTTTTCTGTTCCATTCTTGGTCACTTCAAATAACAATGGTGTATTTTGATTAATAGGATCTACCTTTTCCTGTTTCGTACAACCACATAGTAAGAAACTAAAACACAATAAAAGAACAAAAGATTTCAGTTTTTTCATAAATAAACTCCTTTCAATAAATAAAATTGATATCTTAATTGATATATATATTATACAATATTTTTATTCAAAATGTATATAAAGAAAATCGGTAAAAACGATAAATAGTATTGAATTCCTCTTTTTAGAATACGTTCTCCATTTTCTATCTATTCATCAGTTCATTTACAGATATTTAAAAATGACACAACTATTTTATCATTTAAAACGGTTTTATACACTTTAGCGTTTATATCATTCAAAGAATTATCTATATCCTTTTCTGGTAATATTTTATTATTAAAAGAAGATTCATCGAGTCCTTCTTCCTCTACACCTAACTAAAAAGACTTTTGCAGATCTCTTTTAAATACTTCAAAATCTTTATTTTCTAATGGCAATAATTTTAAATTCATAAAATCCCTCCTTGTAATGTATAATCCATTTTTTACACTTAGATATTCATCTAATAAACTCAAAATTTTGGCAATAGTTACATCTATGTCATTTTCATCTGGATTCATTTCTTGCCCTTTAAAATTAGAATTAAAACACTCTATACATCTATCAATCTGTTGATAAGCATACTTTGTACTATTACCCCTTTTATCTAATCATTTACTTAAATTATCTTTAGTAACTATCAAGATAAGCTCTGCTATCTCTATCCCATTTTTCTGTAATTTTCCAACTATTTCTTCATAATGATTAGAATTTGTTATTGTCATTGGTTCAATAATTGTTTGATAATTCTCATTTAGATATTTTAATATTTAAGTTTTCTCCATAATTTATTATCCTGAAAATTATCTTCTATTCTTGGTAAATTTTTCATCAAGAAATCCCCCTACTTACTCAGGATTATATAATATTGAATCACTTATTTTTTAACCTTTTAGATATGGTAGTTTTCCCTACGCCAAAACTACCATTTATCCATATAATCATAGAAAACATCCTTTCAAATTACTACTTATAATGACAATACATAATAAAATTATAAAAAATATGAAAAACACTACAAAGTCTAGAAAATCTTATAAATAAAAACTTTCTAGCGAAATTTATACTTCAAAACGATTTCAAACTTGTAAAATCTATATTTTACCTAAAAATTATTTATGTGTTATTTATACAAAAATATTTCAATTTGAACTGGCACGTTCTTTTACATGCAGTCACCACTCATTTATATTTTTTCTTTTCAATATGTGGCAATACACTTTCCTATCTTATTTTGTTTCATAGAACACTTCTTTCTTATACCCATTATAATACAAAGAAAAATGACATTCAAATCCGTTTTTGATTAAAAAAACTCATCTAAAAAAACTTTAAAATTATTTATTCATCTCTTTACTTAAAGAAATGGGCATACTTCTTGGACCTAGAATCGTTGTTACTCCAAAACTTTTTAGTTTTTCAAGAGGATATTCATCTGGTTGATATCTTTTAATTACTTTTATTTGCATTCCTTCTGTAATCGAAAGATTCTCATCTTTATATGTATAAGGAATCGCAGCCTTCAAAACTTCACATTTATACAAAATAGCAGAATAAGGAACCCCTACATAAATAAAAACAAATTCTCCCACTCCTACTTTTTTTGCTTGTTTCCAAAGAATTGTATCTGTATCATCAAAACAATGGATCACATCATAAAATTTTGGATTGGCAGGAATAATCCATTCTTTTTGCTTTTCTGTAAACGAATGACTTTCTTCAATATAGGTCATAATTTCTTCATCCTTTAATGTATCATCTAAAACAAGAGTCAGCCAATTTTTTTTATTCATATGATAGGCTTTATATATACCATCTCTCTGTAAGAGTTCTGTAATCTTATTTTCATCTAATTTCACATTTAAAATTTCTACTTTGCCTGTTTTCTCTGTAATTTTATTTTTATCAATTTCCATCAATAAAGCATACCATTTTTGTGTCATTGGATTTCGAAAGACTCCTGCATAAACCCCTTTTTCCCATGGAAATTCAGGTACATCTCCATACTTTTCTATTATTAATTTTGTAATACGATTGGCCTGCTTCGTTTTAAAGTATTCCCTTTTATAACAGGTATTCCGTATCTTTAAAAGAATATTCAAAAAAGTCTCGCGAATCTGATGGACAAATTCTCCAGTCTGTGTCTCAATTCTATAGTTTGTATACTCTTCATTGAACGCTAAATCGACAATTTTTCCTTCAATAGCCCCATCAGAAAAAATTTTTATCTCTACCTCAAACATATCATCCATAATTTTTTCTGTAAAAAAATAGGTATTTTCTTTTTCAAAAAAACCATAAGGAACTAATTTCTCCTTTTCCAATTGATATCCTTTAAAAATTTCTTGTTCTATTTTCATAAAATCCTCCATAACTTATTTTCAATAATAATTCCTGTTTTCATTTAGCTTCTTACATTTAAATAAATTCCTTGATAAAATCTTTCTTCTATTATAGCTTATTTTTATTTTTTTTCATACATAAACATACATATCTATCTACAATCTCAATATGAAAAAAAGAAAAAAGAACAATCTCTTTTCATTTGTTCTTTATAAATAGGAATATCTCTTTCTTTTTTTAATCAGTCTATATTAAGGACAGGTTCCTCCATTTTATTCTTTGAAAAGAAAATTCTTTTCATTTCTTCCTCTGCTTGCTTTTGTGTCAGTAACTTTTCAAGGTACCCATCAAATCCATAATTTTGTATAAATGTATTTCTCTTTCCAACCGATACGGTTAAAACAACAACAGGAATAGAAGCATCTATCGTTTTAATACTTTTTAATACTTCTTCTCCATCACAACCATCTTTATATAAATGATTTGTGACAATCACATCACAGAAATACCCTTTTTTTATTTTAGCAATAATTTCTTCCCCAGAACTTACTACATCTACATCAAAACCTAAACTCATAAATATTTTTTTTGTATGTTTTAACATTTCCACATTGTAGTCTCCAATTAAAACTTTCTTTCCTTTAAATAAGGTCTTTATTTTTAATTTTTCTCCAGAATCCATAATGGGACAATCCATAAAGTTTTGATCTTCATTTTTTTCTAATAAATCCAATTTGAATTTTAGATTCTTTTGTCCACTACTTATATTGCTCATTTTTGAACTTAAGTGCTGATATTGTACTCCTAAATCGTTCAATTTATGTTTGAAAGTTTGTAGACTTATCCAAATATCTACACATAAAAGAACAACAACTATCCCTATAATTAATAAAACTATTTCAAAAAAGCTCATCTTAATCCCCCCTAGCTCTTTCCATTTTTCATGAAATAAAAATTTTATTAAAAAAAGAGCAATACAAAAAATTGTACTGCTCTTTTAGACACTACTTGTGCAAGTAATATCTACTGTGATTATAGCACTCCCCCTTTTATAAGTCAACAAAATGTGTACTATGAGGGGTACAAAATGCGAAATATAGGAGTCATTTTTTATAATTATGTTTTTTATCTTCGAATTGTTTTAACAAGTACTGGATTTTTCTCTTCATCTAATAGCTCTTTATCAAATATTTCCACTCTCCCTCCTAGAGCATCCTCTTGATAAATCGCATAATACTTCTCCATTTTATTTACTTGTTTCACCTGATGTTTTAAACCAAGGATACTACACAAAGGACAATATTCTTTGGCATGATTGACTCGAAGTTCTATAACCAGACCATTATAACCTACTATCCCTGTAAGCAATACAATGGTCCCAAGTAGACAAACAGACGATGTCGCATACTGTTTTATCTTTCCAGTGTTTTTCATTTTCTCACCGATTTTTCATCTCGCAAAGTTTTTACTAGCACCTTTGGCTTTTCTACCCTACCATTTATTGGTACATAAACACTATAAGCACTTCTATTTCTCTTCATTTGTCTTTCTCTACACTCTTTCTTCCTTTTTTCCTGTTGCTTTACTTGTTGCATTTGGCTTTCTATTTCTTCATTTGTCATAGAAAAATCCAAATCTGGATGAGCTAAAAAAAGAGCATCTTCCTTTTTTTTAATAATCCCATTTACTGCATGAACGACTACACCATAAGTACAGATAAGAGCTAGAATCAAAGAAAATAAAACAGACGATGGTGGAAATAGAAAAGACATTCCAACACCTAAAAATAATGAAATTCCCATACGTACAAGTACTTTTTTCATATCTTGATCAGTTAATGTTTGACGAGCTTCATAAAGCTTTTTATATTCTTCTATATTCTCTTTCGTAACCTTATTTTTTCCTTTTGACATATTTATCCCCTCTTTTCATGAAATGTATTGTATCACATTTTTATATAATTGTTTCTATTTTCTTTAAAAAAGTTATTTTTATACAGAAAAAAGAAGACAACCTACTTCCCCTTTTTCATAATTGTATAAATTTCTTTTCTACCTACTAAAACCTTATCTTGTATGCAAAGAATTGGTCTTTTAATAAGCATTCCATCACTCGCTAACAATTCAATCTTGTCCATATAAGAAAGACAATCCATTTTCTCCTTTAGTTTTAACTTCTTATAAATGAGTCCCGATGTATTAAAAAACTTTTTTATCGTGTCCTCTGTTGTCCAAGCGAGTAACTCTTCCTTTGTTGGATTTTCTTCTTTTATATCGCGTAGCGTAAAAGAAAAGCCCTCTTTTTCTAACTCTTTCTTGATTTCTTTACAAGTAGAACATTTTGGATACCATAAAAACACTAAGAAATACCTCCGAATCTTTTAAAAGGAAACAATCGAAAAGAGGTGGTCCCTAAAATTTCCTTTTTTTCTACAAAACCAAAGATACGACTATCTGTAGAATTGTTACGATTATCTCCCATTACTAAATATTTTCCTTCAGGAATTGTACTATCTCCTAATAAAATCGTATCAAAATCAGAAAAAGAAATGTCTTTTGGTAAAAATTTCTCTTCAATTTCGATATCATTGACATATAAATGACTATCTTTATACTCAATATGCTCTCCCGGCAAACCAATGATTCGCTTAATAAGTTTAGAAGAGTCCCGATTTAAAACCACAATATCAAATCTTTTATAAGACGTATCATATTTCTTTAGTAATAAAATTTCTCCATCTTTTAAGGTTGGTACCATAGAAGAACCTTGTACCCGAACAGGTGTTGCGACGTAAGTTCGAATAAAAATCACAATAGCTATAATAATAAGGTATGGTATAACTTCTTTCATGAATGCTTTCATATTTGAAAAATAAGACAGGTTATGCTGCCTTATTTACTGTATTGTCTCTTCTTTCTTTTATTTTTGGTTGTGTTTTAAGATCTCTTAAATAATGTAGTTTTGCTCTTCTTACCATACCTTTACGAACCACAGTTACTCCCTTAATTTTAGGGGAATTTACAGGAAAAACTCTCTCTACACCAATTCCTTGTGAAAATTTTCGAACGGTAAACGTTTTACTTACACCACTACCTTTAATTTCGGTAACAATACCTTCAAATGCTTGAATTCTCTCTCTTTTTCCCTCGACAATGTTTACATCGACACGAACGGTATCTCCAACACGGAATTCAGGCAAATCTGTTCTTATTTGACTTTCTATCACTTTATCAAGAACACGCACTCGATTCACTCTCCTTTTCTTATTACTGCAATCATACATTCTAAAATCAGCGGATTACTTCTATTAGTTTATCACTTTCTTTTTTAAAATGCAAGCCTTAACGACTCTTTCCCTTCTCTTTTTCTAAATCCAACATATCTTCTACCATAAAAGGTATTTTTTGTGTTTCTTTTTGAATAGAAGAAACTAACTTTATCTTTATTTCATGTTCTAACATTGAAATCTTTTGTAATAGTAAATTCGCATATTTCTCATCTAAGTATTTGCGATACTTATATTCAATAATAGATTTATAATGCTCTAAGTCATCTAAAGCAAGATGAAGATTGCTTGGATTTTCTTCTTCATCACTTTCTATTAAAGAAATAATATATTTTAAAAAGTAATCAAGCTTTCGCTTTGTCTTTTTTCTAAGAAGCTTCTCAATATACATTTGATTCACAACAGTCATAGAATTGACCTTTAGTGCATCTTCCTTACTTGAATTTTTTGGTTTAATTTCGAATCCATCTATTTTTTTATCATTTAAATTTGTCTTTTTTCCATTATATTTGCATTTTTTATAGATTTGCTTCTCCATCATATCCACCCCCATTTTCTAATAAATCTGGCCTTTTTCGCCTTGTCTTTTCGATTCGTTGTTGTTGCCTAAATTTTTCTATTTCTGCATGATTTCCACTCAGTAAAACCTCTGGAACAAAATAACCCATAAATTCTTTTGGCTTTGTATATACGGGATAATCAAGCAAATGATTTTCAAAAGATTCATTCCTTCTCGATTCTTCTAAAATAACACCATCTAATAATCGAACCATACTATCTGTAATTGCCATAGCAGGAATCTCTCCACCTGTTACAATGAAATCCCCTATACTAATTTCCATGTCAACAAAATTTAAAATTCGTTCATCAAATCCTTCATAATGTCCACATACCAAAATAATATGTTTGCATTGCGCTAGAACCGCTGCTTTTTTTTGGGTAAATGTTTCCCCTTGTGGTGTCATTAAAATGACCTTCGTATCCTCTTTTTTTAAAGCTTGAATTGCATCATAAAGTACGTCGACTCGAAGAACCATCCCCGCTCCTCCACCAAATCCATAATCATCTACTTTTTTATGTGGATCTCTTGAATAGTCTCGAATATTTACAATTTGAATTTGTACTTTTTCCATTGCTATCGCCCGTTTAATAATGGAGTTTGATAAAAAACCATCAAACATCGATGGAAAAAGAGTCAATATATCAATTTTCATCAATTAAACCTTCTATCTCATGAATCCAAACTTGGTTTTTGTCTTTTATCACTTTATCAATAAAAGTAGGAATAAGTGGAACATAGTATGTTTTTTGTTTGAAATTCACTTCTAAATAATTATAAGCAACCCCTTTTAAAATAGAAACCACCCTTCCTCTATTTCCCCTATTTGAATAAACATCCATATGGAGGTAATCACTTTCTAATAGAAGTGAACTATCAATATCATCTCGATTTATATAAACTGATTTTCCTTTTAAGAAAAGGACACTTTCTATCGTATCGAAACCTTCTAAAGTAATCATATCATAATTTTTGTGTTTTCGATACGTTTTTATCTTATAAGGCTTTTTTTCAATATAAAAACAAAAGTTTGGTTTAAAAATCTCTTCTTTAGGAGAGAAAGAAGATAAAATTCTAAGTTCGCCTTTTAATCCATGTGTATTTACAATATCCCCAATATAAACTAAGTCCATTTTTCACCTACTTATCTAACTCATATAAAATAATACTAGTTGCAACACCTACATTTAAACTTTCACATACATCAGACATTTGGATATAAAGAAATTCATCACAAAAATCTTGTGTTTCTTCTTTTAATCCATTTCCTTCATTCCCCACTATTATAGCAAACTTATTCTTTTTTTCAAGATTTCTTAATTGATTTCCATAAGTTACCTTTGTTCCATATATATGATACCCCTCTTTTTTTAAAAAGGGAAGAATTTCCCCCATCTCTTTTCTTAATAGATTTATATGAAAAAGTAATCCTTGTGTCGAACGTACAACCTTTGTATTATATAAATCCACTGTATCAGTACTCAAAAGAATTGTATCTATATGAAATGCAACCGCACTTCGAATGATGGTTCCTAAATTTCCGGGATCTTGTATACCATCTAAAATTAAAACTCGATTTCCAATGTCTTGTGCCTTTAATTTTTTACAAACTCCCATAACAGAATAAGGGGTTTCTAATTGCGACAAAGAAGATAAAATTTCTTTCGTAACATACATTGTATCAACGGGAAGAGGAAATGTTGTATCTGTTTTTAAAATTAATGTTTCTAAATACCCTTTTTTATAAGCTTCTAAAACAAGATGTTCTCCTTCTATTAAAAAAAGGTTTTCTTTATCACGATATTTTTTTTGTTGTAACTTTTTTATTTCCTTTATTTTTGGATTATCCAAACTTGTATATAACATAGGTATCACCATCTACCATTTTACAAAAAAAGAAAGAAAAGGTCAAAGAAAAAGATATTTTTCCTTCTTTAAAAAATATCTTTTTTTACGAAATCCTTAAGAAAAAAATACGAAAGAGAGTTCCTATTTTACTCATATAGAATATAACCTGATAACTTATAGTCTTTTCCTTTTAATTCTATTTTGTTCCAATGCTCTCCATTCGAATCGTTTCTATCGTGAAAATACAACACAAGTTCTCCATCACGAAAACAAATGCTAGCACCATTTTTAAAATAAATGGCATTTGTCGTTTTATCGCTCCTCCTATTTCACTCTTAGCTATCAAATAAGTTCTAAAGTCGTTATTTGTCGCTTCACAACTAGTACGATTGCAATTTTTCAAGTCGTCTTTTGCACTGGTAAATCAACTCGTACTACACTCGATGATGTATTCGACCTTCTACACGTTGCAGTTAATTCACTAAATGTTTTAATCTTATAATACCCATTACTCTCACATGTTGAACTTGTAGTTTTCTCATTTGTTCTAACTTTTACTCATACGATATAGCACCCGTAAGATAAAATTTATCTGCAACGGTTTGATACA
>CAJTSN010000025.1 GCA_910578745.1 uncultured Bacilli bacterium | reverse complement strand
ATTTTTAACTTTTCTAATATCATGATCTAGATGCTTTTTAATTTTAAATGCATTATCTGCACAAACAAAGAAATCATGATCTAATAAATAGTTTAATACTGATAAGTGATAAGTTCCTGTTTCCTCCATAACTATTTTCAAATTCTCTTTTGGATATTTATTTAAAATTTCTTTTAAATGATTTAATCCTTCATTGTCATGGTTAATTTCAAATGGCATTTCCATTACTTCACCACATTCAGATAAAATAGACACAGTACTTTTGCCTTTTGAAATATCAATACCTACACCATATTTCATACTACAAATCCTTCCTTTTTACTCTTAATTATTGATTGGTTCCAACGCATTCACATAGTCTCATTTTGGTTCTTTACACGAGAATTATTTCAGTCTCAACTTGCTTAATCGAATGTATTATGTGAAGGCTGGTTAACAGTTTTGTTTCGGAGAGCTTTATCTCATTCGTGCCTTCGTTAACCAATCACTCCAATCATAATATAAAAGAGTGTAACGTTCAATCCTGATCAGTGGATTTACTTATTACACTTTTATAGTACCAAATCGTGGCTCAACGAACAATAAACAAAAAATCTATTGACACAATTTTATTTACAGGATCTTTTTTTGTTTGATTTTTATTCTAAACTATCCTTTAATTGTCCTAAAAATTTTTTTGTTACTTTAGGAAAAATTTGATATTTTTTCCACATAATATACATATCTATTGTTATATTAGGTTTTAAAGGAATAAATCGTAAGTTACTCCTTTCAGAAGTATTGATAATTTTATCTAATATAAGAGCATATCCAACTTTTTCATCTACCATTAAGGAAGCATTGAATGCTAAATTGTAAGTGGCAACAATATTTAATTTATCTGGGGTAGTTCCAAACCATCTCATTATATTACTATCATTTGTTGTTTGTCTTGAAATGATTATAGGCTTATCAATTAAGTCTTTTTTAGTTATAAATTCTTTTTGAGCGAGTTCAGAATCTTTACGAGCAAGAACCCCAAAGGTATCCATAGCAGGTATTTTTAAATAGTCATATTTTGTTTTATCAATAGGGTCTAAAAATACACCAAAATCTATTAAGCCTCTATCTAATTTTTCTATAATATCTTGTTTATCACCACTAATTATATGAAAACGAATATTAGGATATTTTTTATTTATTATTTTTATTGATGAAATTATGTGCCTTAATCCATCGGTTTCTCCACTCCCAATGTAAATATCACCTACAAGTTCTTCTTTCGAATTTTTCATATCATTTAATGTTTTATCAGCCAATTCAACGATCTCTTCTGCTCGTTTCCTAAATAGTAAACCATCCTCAGTTAAAGAGATATTTTTATTTCCTCTAATAAGTAATTGTGTCCCTAATTTTTCCTCTAATTCTTTTAATTGTCGTGATAGTGTAGGTTGTGTAATATGCAATACTTCTGCTGATTTTGTTATGTTTTGCTCCCTAGCAACAACAAGAAAATATTTTAAAACTCTAATTTCCATACTCTTATTCTCCAAACCGATTATATTGTATCATGAATTGAAATGCTTTAAAAGCATTATTGTTTATACTTTATAAGTATTTGCTATTACTATTATGGGAGTATATAATGTCATTAGAGGAGGAATAATATGATAAAAAAAGAATTAGAGAAGTTGCTTGATAATTTAAAAGAAGCTGATTTATCTGATGAAGAAATAAAAGAGTTTGTGGAACTTTATAAAAATAGCAGTTTAGATAAACAATGTGAATGTTTGACAAGAAAACGAAAGAAATTACTAGATAAAATTCATAAGAATGAACATTGCATCAATAATTTAGATTACTTAAAATTTATATTAGAAAATGAGGAAGATAAAAATGAGTAAAAAAGTATTAGTAATCGTTAGTTTGTTCGTTTTAGTTGGAATAGGATTAGTATTATTTATTACTTTTAATAATAGTAAAAGCAATATAGATAATATCCCAACTAAAAATGTAGAAAACACAAATATAGATGAAAATGAGAATGGAGAAGAAAAAGAGGAGAACGATATGAATAGCAATAGTAAAATTGCAGTAGTTTATTTTTCTGCTACTGGTACAACAGAAACTGTTGCCAAGTATATTGAAGAAGCAACAAAAGGAGTTATATTTGAGATAGTTCCCTCCTCTAAATATACGAGTGATGATTTAAATTATAACAACAATAATAGTAGAGCAAATAGAGAACAAAATGACGATTCCGCAAGACCAGAAATTGCAAACAAAATAAATATAGACATTTATGACACAATTTATCTAGGATTTCCTATTTGGTGGGGAGATGTTCCAAAAGTTATTCTAACCTTTTTAGATACTTATGATTTAAGTGGAAAAACAGTTATTCCATTTTGTACTTCTGGAAGCACGGGGATAAGTGGTAGTATGAATACATTAAGAAACTACAACAAGAATGTTAATTGGAAAGATGGTAGAAGATTTACAATTTCATCTAAAGAAGAAATAAATAGGTGGGTAAAAGATTGAAATAACGAATAGAAAGGAAGATAAAAATATGTATTTAGAAAAAATAAATAGTCCAAAGGACTTAAAAAAATTAAATATAAAAGAAATGGAAAGTCTAGCAGAAGAAATAAGAGAAGCATTATTTAACAGGCTTACAAAACATCAAGGACACTTTGGACCGAATTTTGGAATGGTAGAAGTAGAAATTGCTTTACATTATGTTTTCAATTCTCCAGTAGATAAAATTGTATATGATGTATCCCATCAAAGTTACTCTCACAAAATGCTAACAGGAAGAAAAGAAGCATATCTTTGTGAAGAACACTTTGATGATATATCTGGTTATACAGATCCAAAAGAATCCGAACACGATTTCTTTACAATAGGTCATACTTCTACTTCTATATCACTAGCAACAGGACTTGCGAAAGGTAGAGATTTAAAAGGTGATAAAGAAAATATAATTGCAGTCATTGGAGATGGCTCATTAAGTGGTGGCGAAGCATTAGAGGGATTGGATTTTGCAGGATCAGAACTAAATTCAAATTTAATTATTGTTGTTAATGATAATCAACAGTCTATTGCAGAAAACCATGGAGGAATTTATAAAAATCTAGAACTGTTAAGAAATACAAAGGGAACAGGTGAAAATAACATTTTTAAGGCAATGGGGTTAGATTATATCTATGAGGAAAATGGAAATAATATAGAAAAATTGATTATGCTTTTTGAAAAAGTAAAAGATATAGATCACCCTATTGTTGTTCATATCAATACCATTAAAGGAAAAGGCTATAAACTTGCTGAGGATAATAAAGAGAGTTGGCATTGGAGTTTTCCATTTGATAGAAAAACAGGTAATCCTACTATCCATTTTGGGGATGGCGAAACTTACGAAGAAATTACTTCTAATTTCCTATTAGAAAAAATGAAAAAAGACAAAACAGTTGTAGCCGTTACTCCTGCAATGCCAAGCACTATTGGTTTTGATATAGAAAAGAGAAAACAAGCAGGAAGTCAGTTTGTCGATGTTGGAATAGCTGAAGAACAAGCGGTTGCTTTAATATCTGGTATTGCCAAAAATGGTGGGAAACCAGTTTTGGGAACAAATGCAACATTTATTCAAAGAACATACGATCAAATATCACAAGATTTATGTATTAACAATAATGCAGCAACAATACTTTTGAATTTTTCCTCATTTGCAGGCTTAACAGATGTTACTCATTTAGGAATATTTACTATATCCACTTTTTCACACATTCCTAATTTAGTATTTTTGGCACCAACAAATAAAAGAGAATATATTGCTATGCTAAACTGGTCAATAGAACAGACAGAGCACCCAGTTATGATTTTAATTCCAGGTAATGGTGTTATAGAAGATAATAGAAAAATCGATACAGATTATAGTAACTTAAATAAATTTAAAGTGGAACAAAGAGGAACTAAGGTAGCCATTTTCGCACTAGGGGACTTTTACCAAAAAGGAATTGAAGTTGCTAATGAAATAGAAAATATTCTAGGATTTACACCCACACTTATTAATCCAAGATTTGTGTCTGGAATTGACAAAGAATTACTAAATGAATTAAAGAAAGATCATAGTGTAGTTATTACATTAGAAGATGGCATTTTAGATGGTGGTTTTGGCTCATCTATTGCAAGTTTCTATGGTATAGATAATATGAAAGTTAAAAATTATGGTTTAAATAAAGAATTTTACGATAGATATAATCCTGATGAATTACTAAAAACGCTTGGAATCACTAAAGAACAAATTACAAAAGATATTAAAAATTTGTTATAAGTTTGGAGGTGCAATAATGAAAAATAAAATCATATATATAAAGGCCGTTGACAAAGTCGATTTTTCAAATCGGCTTTTTATATTCACCATTTTAATATTAAAAAAGAGCAATTTTAGGGAATTAACATCTAAGATTACTCATATTTTGACAATTCACTCCCACTTTTTAAAATATAATTTTCCTATTTTTTTCAAAAAGGTAGTTTGTCAACAGTCTGAAATGCACTTTGTGCATTTTTTCTTTGAAATTTTATTCTTCAATCGACATATTTTTATAAATGGGCATGTTAAAGTAGGTAGCAAGAGGTGATGCTATTGGAAATTTCATCTGAGTTTCGAAAGGGAATTTTATTTGTTCGATTAAAAGGAAAATTTTTAAGTGAAGCGATGGAACTGTTTAAGAAAGAAGTGATAGCAAAAATTGAAACCTGTGGTCTTCGTAGCGTTGTATTTAATATTGATGAAGTGACTGAAATTGATTTAAAAGCAATTCATAATATGCTTTATGTTTATGAAATGTGTAACAAAAATGCTGGAAAGGTTTTACTTTGTGAGTTATATGAAAGTCCTGTATTTGATAGAATGAGAAAAAACCGTATATTTAACTATGTACATTTAATTAAAAATGAATTAGAAGCATTTGAAGTTATTAAATTATAGGAGGCATTTATGGACAATGAATTTGTAGAAAAATATAGCAATTTGATTTATTCAATTACACACGCATTTGAAGGATATCCACACAAAGAAGATTTATACCAGTCTGGTTATATAGGATTAGCGACGGCTTATCAAAATTATCGAGAAGAGTATGGCGTTAAATTTTCTACTTATGCTTATATGTATATTTGGGGAGAAATGAATAAACTTGTACGAGAAGATAAAGGCATTAAAATTAGTAAAACTATTCTTTCCCTACATACAAAAATAGAAGCAAAACGATATGATTTGCTTCAGGAATTGATGCGAGAGCCAACCAAAGAAGAATTGGCGCATTCTTTGGATATACCGTTATCCTCTTTAGAAGAAGCAATGGCTATTCAAAATCCAATCAGTTTAGATACACCTATTGAAACTGGAGAAAAAGAAATGTTTCTTTCGGATGTTGTATCAAAACGGGAAATGGCGATTGAGGATTTGATTGCCTTTAAAGAAGAATTACAAAACTTATCTCCACAAGAAAAAGATTTGATTGAAAAAAGATTTATTGAATCAAAAAGTCAAAGTGAAGTAGCTAATCTTTATGGTATGAATCAAGTTCAAGTTTCTCGATTTGAGAAAAAAGTAAAAGAAAAAATTAAAACAAAATTGGCTGCTTAAAGGGAAAAAATGTGGTATGATATATGTAGGTGAAGAGTAGTATGGATGTAAAAGAAAAAGAAATATTTGAAGAATTAATACAATTTTTAAGGAAGAAGTATTTGAAAAAAGAAGATTTTTTTCCTTTATTTTCTTACTATAGAGTTCATTTAAGGGAGTTTGATTTACCAAATTTTAAAAGATTTGATGCTGTTTTAAAAAAATATCAAAAAGAATTTTATAGTAGAATAGATGAAGAGGAAGTAGATACTTGTTACTTAGAAATAAGAAATAAAAAAGAATATATTTTATATAAAAGTATGGAAATGTATTTGGATTATCCACATTGTACAAATTCTTTGTATCTTTTGGAAAATGCATTTGTTGATCTTGTTAGAGAACAAAGAACCGATGATGTTTCTTACTTTGATTTACTTGAAAAACTTTATTATTTAAGTGATGTTGTAGATGAGAATACCTTTTATATTATGCACAATATTTTACTATATTATCAAGATATAAAAAAGAGAGAACCTTCTTATATTTTGGATTTAAATGTACTTGAAAAACTTTACACTATTAGGAGGAAGAATATGGAAAAAAGTAGATACCAGAAATTAGTAAAAAAATATAAACCAAAAGAAAATCGACTTTTTAATGGAATGATGGCTTTTCTTGTCGGTGGAATCATGGGAATGATCGGACAGTTTCTAGTTGAATTTTATGCAAAAAATTTAGAAATATCCACAAAACAAGCAGGAACGTTTATGATTATTACTCTAATTTTTATTGGTTGCTTACTGACTTGTTTTAAATTTTTTGATAAATGGGTACATTTTGCCAAAGCGGGTCTTTTTGTTCCTATTACAGGATTTGCCCATGCCATGATGAGTGCCGCTTTAGATTATAAAAAAGAGGGAATGGTTACAGGACTAGGAGCCAGTATGTTTAAACTAACAGGTTCTGTCATTATCTTTGGAGTCGTTTCCGCTTATGTGTTTGGACTCATTCGCATTTTATTGTTTGGAGGGACAATATGACATTTTTTTATAAAAACGTGTATATAAATGAAACCGCTACTGTTGCAGGTCCATATGAAAAAAGAGGCCCACTTCATCATTATTTTGACAAAAGTTATGATGATTTAAAAATGGGAGAAAATACATGGGAAGATTCGGAGAGTCGCATTTTAGAAGAAAGTGTAGATTTATTACTTTCAAAAATAAAGAAAAAAAGATTTGATATTGATGTGTTGCTCTCAGGGGATTTAATGAATCAATTGACATCTTCTAATTATGCAGCGAGTCGATTAGATATTCCTTATTTAGGCATTTATAGCGCTTGTGCAACAAGTGTAGAGGGCCTTATTATTGCTTCAAATATGATCGAAGCAAAACAAATAAAGAATGCCATCTGCTCTGTATCTTCTCATAATAATTCTGCTGAAAAACAATTTCGTTATCCAGTAGAATATGGTGGACCTAAAAAGAAAACGACAACATTTACAACCACAGGTGGGGCAAGTGCTTATTTATCTAGTGAAAAATCTCAAATACGAGTAGAATCTTCCACGATTGGAACCGTAGTCGATATGGGAATTAAAGATGTTTATAATATGGGTGCAGTCATGGCTCCTGCCTGTGCATCGGTATTATATAAACACCTAGAAGAAACAGGAAGAAGTCTTGACTATTATGATATGGTTTTCAGTGGTGATTTGGGAATTTATGGAAAAAAGATTTTAACGGAATTTATGAAATTGGAGTATGGAATAGACTTAAAAAATTATAATGATACAGCGACTATGATTTTTGATGTAGAAAATCAAAGTGTTTATGCAGGAGGATCAGGACCTGCTTGCCTACCTCTTGTTGCTTATGGTTACTTATTTGATAAAATGCGAAAAAAAGAACTGAAGAGAATTTTATTAATTGCAACCGGAGCTTTGATGTCCCCTACTATGGTAAATGAAAAACATACCATTCCTGCCATTGCACATGCAATTAGTCTGGAGGTAAATCTATGATTTATGTAAATGCATTCTTATTTGCTGGTCTTGTTTGTTTGATTGGACAAATAATCCTTGATAATACAAAATTAACAGCAGGACATGTTACAACAATGTTTGTTGTGTTGGGAGCTTTTTTAGATACATTCAGCATTTATGACAAATTTGTACTATGGGCAGGTGGTGGCGCTTTAGTTCCTATCACAAGTTTTGGACATTTATTAATTCATGGCGCTTTAGAAAAGGCAAATGAATATGGAGTTATTGGACTTGCTATGGGAATGTTCGATTTAACAAGTTCTGGAATTATTGCAGCCATTGTTATTTCCTTCTTCTTATCCCTTATTTTTAATCCAAAAGATTAATATAGCGTGTGCTATATTTTTTACTTTATAAAAGATTCTTTGTAGTTCATCGTAGAATAAACCCATTCTCTTTAACGAAAAAGATTTTTTTACTTGAATATGAGAAAAGTAAAAAATGCGTTTAAGAAAAAATAAAGAAAAGCTCTAAAATGGAAGAATGTCAATTCATTCATAAGTCGTTTTACTTTTTCATTTTTGACTTGACTTGTATGGTTGTAATGTTTATAATGATGAAGAAATAGAAGGGCAGGGGTTTATGATGATTGTAACAGTCCACTCTTTTATACAAAATAAACTTGAAAATCATTCCCATTCTTTTGAAGGAAAAGGGTTATTTAATAAGAAGACATTATCCTTTATCGAAAATGAAATTCATATGGAGCTTCAAATTGAAAAAGATAAAATTGTCCTAAAGCGAAGAACAGAAAAAAAAGAAGAGTTCTGTTTTACTTTTCAAGAGAAAAAAAATACGTTTTTACTCTACTGTGGTACGATAGGAAACTTACAAATACCCCTTTATACAGAACGGCTTATACAGGAAAATGGAAAAATAGAAATTGATTATATTTTGAATGAAAAGGAAAAATTTTTCTTTAAAATAATATACGAATAGTAGGTGAAAATATGGTTACAGAGGTATTAGAGAAGGTTTTAATAGAGGCATTAGATGCTTATATATTAGAAACAGTAAAAGTTGTGAAATCAAATCGGCCAGACTTATGTGATTATCAGTTTGATGGAGCTTTTCAATTGGCAAAGCTGTATAAAAAGTCTCCTATGGAAATTGCAGAGGAAATCTCTTGTGTTTTACGAGAGTCTTCTTATTTTAAAAAAGTAGAAGCAGTAACTCCGGGATTTATCAATATGACGTTGTCAGATTCTTTTATGAACCAAATTTTACGTGATATGAAAAAATTTCCTAAGTTTAATTTACCACAAGTAGAACCAACTTTGACTTATGTCATAGACTATGGTGGACCAAATATTGCAAAACCACTTCATGTAGGACATCTACGTCCTGCCATTGTTGGGGAGTCTATAAAAAGAATTATAGCTTATGTAGGTCATAAAGTCATAGGGGATGTCCACTTTGGTGATTTTGGTCTACAAATAGGAGAAGTCATTTATGGAATGCAGAAGGAACATATTTCAGTAGAAGATGTCACTTTGGAAGATTTAAATAGACTTTATCCTGAGATTAGTGCACTTTGCAAAGAAGATGAAGTTGTCAAAGAAACATGTGAGAATATTACAAAAGAATTACAAGATGGGTCTTTAGAATATGAAAGATATTATCGAAAAATTTTTGATTTATCTAAAAAAGATATTGTTCGTATTTATAAATACTTAGATGTTGATTTTGATTTATGGTATGGAGAGATGGATTCTAGAGCTTTTATTCCTCTTGTTGAGAAAATATTAGTAGAAAAATCACTTGCTTATATAAGTGAAGGTGCTTTAGTGGTTGATGTAACAGAAGAAACAGATAAAAAAGAAATTCCACCACTCATTTTTAAGAAAAGAAACAACGGATATTTGTATGGATCTACGGATATGGCTACCATTTATCAAAGAGAGAAGGATTTTCATCCAGACTATATTTTATATGTTGCGGATCTAAGACAATCTCTACATTTTAATCAAGTATTTCGGGCGAGTTTAAAAGCAGGAATCACAGATGCCCAGTTAGAACATATAGGTTTTGGAACAATTAATGGAAACGATGGCAAACCTTATAAGACAAGAAGTGGGAAAACACCAAAATTAGACGCTTTATTTAAAGAGGTAGAAGAGCTTTTTGTAGAAAGTAAGGAAACCAATAAAGATATGTCTGAAGAAGATAAAAAAAGAATTGTGAATTCCATTTTAAAATTTGCAGATTTACAAAATAATCGTGAAAAAGATTATATTTTTGATGGAAAGAAATTTTCAGATGTTGTAGGAAAAACAGGTCCTTATGTTTTATATACCTATTTAAGAATCAAACGTATTTTAGAGTTAGAAGAGTATAAAGAAAATGGTCTAAGTGATACGATTTATAATGAATACGATCGAAATTTACGTTTGCAATTGTTAGATTTTCATAAAGATGTTTTGGGAGCTTTTCATCTTCGACTACCAAGTGTAATTGCATCTTATATTTATGACTTATGTGTTTGTTTAAATACATTTTACCAAAACAATCATGTATCAAAGTTAGAAGATGAGACAAAAAAGCAAGATTGGTTATTTGTTTTAGCATTAGCAAAAGATGTACTTAAGGAACTTTTAAACCTTTTAGGAATAGAAATTCCATCAATGATGTAAATATCGTTATATTTTTTGATTATTCAAACATAATATATAACGATAGAAATAATTAAATTTTTTTAGGAGGATTTTTGAATGAAATTAAAAGATATGCATATAGAAGAATTAGAATTGATGTCATATACAGATATGACCTATATCATTTTAAAAGAAAATAATAAGGCAATGAATACACCCACTATTTTTAGAGAAATTTGCAATTTATTAGATTATTCTGAGGATGAATATGCAGCAAAAATAGGGGATTATTATACTTCACTGACCCTCGATAAACGTTTTGTATTACTAGAAAATAATGAGTGGGATATTCGAGATCGACATTCTGTTGAATTGATTATGGATGATGATGATGCCTTAGAAAATGAAAGTGACGAAGAAAACGGAGAAGATTTTGAAGAGGAAGTAGAAGAAGATACATTAGATGAGATGGATGATATGCTAGAAGATGACTTAGGGGATACAGATATTGATGACTTAGAGATTGTAACAGATGATGATTTAGATGAAGAAAACTAGAAAATCTAGTTTTTTTTCGTGAATAAAAAAGTTGTCAAAATTTTATAAAATGTTCCTATTCATATCCACTTTAAGTTTACTACTCCTTTTTTAATGAAATTATGTGAAATCTATTTAATTTCTTTTGTTTAGAATCATATAAAATGTGTGATTACAACTGTTTTTTAAGCTAATACTTTCAATAGAGTGGTTTGGAAATAAAAAATCTAGTAATTTTAATTTTCTAAGTGATTCCATAAAGACTATTTTTGTTATATATCAAGCAGTATTATAATCCAACGGTTAAGTGGAATGTTTCAAAAAATGTACTATATGAACACATACATTTTATTTTAGAATCACTTCTAAATTTTACATGGATAGATGGAAAGGTACTCCAAAGAATTCACCTGAGAACAGATGAATCAATGTTATTGAAATTAGAATTGTGTGTCCTAAATATAGACGAAGAAGTAAATATTCTAGGAAGAAAAGTACCATACGATGAAAATGCAAATAACGAAAGGAAACAAAACAGATTTCTATATGAAATACCAATTGGATTCGATTAGAAGACGGATTTCATTTATTTCAAAGAATACATAGATGATTTACGTTACTTGAAAATAAGTAAAATTCATTCTAATCGTAATGTTTTAAAAAGAAAAGTAAGAATCATCTTTTAAAAGATGAAGATATGTTTGCAATAAGGAACTTGTTTCTAATAGAATCTTTATTGGGCATACCAATGGTTGAATGAAAAGATTATTTGGATTAAGATATTGAAAATAATCTAAATTTTTTAGTTTTATGCTTTATTCAATTCTTATATTGCTTAGTTTTTCTCCCAGTAACTCTAATATGTTCAAAATTTCGTTTTTCAACTCTTGACATTAAAAAAAAGTAGTATATAATATAGTCAATAAAGAAGGGGGTTTTTTTATGCATATAGATTTTTGGCATTTGTCTCAAATATTTCCAAATATTGCAATAGATGATTTAGAAAAATATCGAAGAAATAGTGAAGGATTTAAGATTTATGAACCAAAAATAGAAGAGGGAACTCACGGAAAATATAAAGCAAACTCTATACCTTGGGACATTATGTCAACTTATTTAATGAGATGTTCTTATCATAGGTCATATAAAGTTGATTTTTCGTCTAGTGCCGATATCAATACACAATTGTCCTCTTTTTATATGGATACGGATGAATTTAATCATTCCGCTTGGACACGTGAAAATATTACGAAAATGGCACATTATATGAGCAAAGAGCCATTATTATTGCCTAGTTTTATCATTGAAAATTCACTAAATATTTTATCTCAACTTATGGGATATGAATCCTTTAGAAGGACAGTTGAAATTGAAGGGCGAAGAGGTAAGGAATCCGATTTTTTTGATCGTATATTTATTCAATTTTTAGGTCTTAGACATTTATCTATATTCTGTGCCTTTTTAGAAGAATTAATAAAGGAAGGTGTAAATGTAGAAGCCATTCCAATTCGTTCTAACTATTATAGATGTACGGATTTTGATTGTTTATTTGGTTCATATTTAGATGATGAATGGTATGATGAGTGGCATCATTCAAAAAAACAAAATCATAGTGAACGAAATGAATATCATAAAGAAAAACAATATGATTTTGATATGAAATCCTTTTTTGAATTTCGTAGTGTAACAGAGTTTCTAAGTCGTGTACGTTACTGTATTGAAAATAATTTTTCAAGTGTTTCTACTATTGGACATTTCCATAACTGGGAAATGCCAGATCCAACGACAATTGATTTTTCAAATAAAAATTATGTAGAATTTTTTGAAAAAAACTTTTATGAAAAAGTTAAAAATTCTATTTCTACAATCGCGTATCAAAACTATTTTAGTGGTGAAAAGCCAAATTGTACTTATTTTCTTCCTTATGAAAGAGAGAATGAAAACAAGGAAAAAGGAGAAAAAGTAAAAGTTATACCTTATTTGAAACAGTTGAATGCACTATTAACTGAAAAAGATAAAAATACGAAAATGGAAATTGCTATTTTAAAGAAAGTTTATCAATATTTAGCAAATAAGAAAATAGAACATCAGAAGCAATTTGGCGTTTTAGAAGAGATTATTTCACTTTTACCGATTATAGAGAAAATGGAATCAACAGGAGATTATTTTACAGAAGAAGAAATAAACTACATAGAATTGCGAAAAGAGGATTTTCCTTATCAAAAAGAAGAATCAGAAAAGGAACTTCGTTTGTCTCTTGCGATAAAGGAGCAAATGGAAAAATACCAACAAGAGATTGGACAGTTGAAGCAAGAATTAGAGTATCAAAAATACCAGAATAGTAAATTAGAAGAAAAAATTCAAGAATATTTAAAAAATGGGGGCTCTATCCCACTCGATTCTCTTTCTTCAAAAGAAGATGTAGAATATGCAAAACAAGTATTAGCTAAAATAGCTTGTACTAATTTCTTAGAAAAAGCAAGAAGAGTTGCATTTTCCATGTTACTTTATGGTGTAAGCGCAACGGCTTTACTTACTTTTACAAATAAGAAACTAAAAGAAATCAATCCAAATGTATCTTTTAAAGTTAGTAAGGAAAGTGCATTTTCACATGCGAATATACCTGAAGGAAAACATCCATTAACGGATTGGTTAGAAAAAGAGAATTTATTTCCTTCTCAGGAACCAATTTTAGAGGAACCAAAGATAGAAGAAATGCCATTTTTATTTGGAGATTATGAAGTAAGTGCTACGATTCCTTACTATGAAACCATTTATGATTCCAATCCAGTTGGGTATACACAAGCATCAGGACTTATTATATCTTATTATGCTC
The DNA here is from genome assembly GCA_910578745.1 of uncultured Bacilli bacterium. Classification (GTDB taxonomy): domain Bacteria; phylum Bacillota_I; class Bacilli_A; order RF39; family UBA660; genus CATOJL01. The sequence continues at coordinate 11,542 of CAJTSN010000025.1, read as the reverse complement.
TTGAACAAACAGAAACACAACTTACGAAAGTTGCAACATTTAAAACACAAGAGGAATTGAATGCCTTTTTAATGATAAATAAAGATCGTAATCTTATTTGGAAAGCAGGGTATTATATTGGAAATGAAGTCGATGAGTTGAAAGCAATGATAAATTCTGGCTTCGAAATACCACATACATATATCTCTTTCTTCATTGAATATAATGTTCAAAAAGAATTAGAAGGAGAAAAAGTAATCATAAAAAAATAGGACAAATAGAATGATAAGAATCTAGGTAAAACTAGATTTTTTTGTGAGTTTGAATTGCTCTTTTATTTTTATACATAGTTCTTGCATAAAATAAGATTTTTTTTTTCATATTAAAAATAGGTGATACGATGTACTATAGTAATATCTTTTTTCTATATTCGATTATAGGCTATTTATTTGAAAGTATAATTTATCTTTTTAATGAAGGAGAAAGTGGTATTTTATATGGTCCATGGACTCCTGTTTATGGAATAGGAGTTGTAATTTTATATCTTGTTTTTTCATTTATGAAAAAAAGAAATTGTACAAAAAATCAAATTTTAGTTGGCGAATTCTTCACTGGTTTTTTTGTTCTTAGTTTTTTAGAATGGATTGGAGGACATTTACTCGAATATTTTTTTCATGTTGTTTTTTGGAATTATGAAGGTCTTCCTTTTCATGTTGGAAAATATATTTCCTTGGAAACAGCCTTTGTATGGAGTATACTATCTGTTCTATGTATCAAATTTCTTAAAGACCCATTAGATAAACTGATAAAAAAAATACCAAAGTTTGTGACTTTCGTACTTTTCTTTTTGTTCATTTTGGATTGCTTTTTTACTGGTTTACATAAATTAAAATTATCCATATTTTTCTTTCCATTCCTCTAATGTTAAACCTTCTTGGTACATAATTGTGGCTGGATAAACGCCTACATAGCGATAATGCCATGGTTCATATTTAAAACCCGTAATTTTCTCTTTTCCTTTAGGATATCTTAAAATAAAACCATATTTATGTGCATTTTCACTCATCCATGTGAATTCCTTTGACTTTTCAAACAAATTATAATCTCCATTTGACCCCATTACATCGACTGCAAGTCCTGTTTGATGTTCGGAATGTCCGGGTTTTGCACTACATTTTAAAGCATATTTCTTTCCAAAATCTTTCACATATCCCTGAAATAAATTCTCTTGATAGGAAAAACTTCGATAAGTAGAAACAGCAATGATGTCTAGTTTCTTTTTTTTGGCATTTTTACTCAGTCTTTCAAAGGCCTCTTTTGCCTCTTTTCTTAAATATTTTTCTTCATGTGCATATTTTGTATCCAATTTTACTAAAGATAAAGGAACATAACTTTTGGTTAATTTATTATTTTTATTGACTAAAACTAAAATGTCGTCTTCATTTTTAATGATTTTTATGTTTTTGTAAAATCGATTACCAAAGAGGTTTATATCTTTTGTATAAAAAAGGAGAATTAAGAGGATTAAAAAAATATAATAACATCCTTTAAAAATTCTTAGTTTCAAGTTATCACCTAATACAGTATATGAAAAAAGAATGTCTTTGCCACATTCCTTTATATCGTATTTATTTATTTATCTAAATAGAAAGCATAGTATTCATCAAATGTGATATTTTCTTCATGAATTTTTGTAGCTATATCTACACCAACGTAGCGATAATGCCAAGATTCATAAGAATATCCTGTGATGTTTTCTTCATCCTTTGGATAACGTAAAATAAAGCCGTATTTATGGGCGTTTTCACTCATCCATGTGAATTCGTCCGTGTTTTCAAAATCTTCTTGTTCTTTTACCCCGTAAGTTGTTACATCAATGGTAAGACCTGTTTGGTGTTCGGAATGTCCTGCCCTTGCAGCGTAACTATCTGCCCAAGCTTCATCATGCGTACGTGCATAGTTATTCCATAAGTTCTCTTGATAATCATATGTCCTATAAGAAGAGTTGATGATGATCGTCAAGTTTTCTTTTTTGGCATCGTTAAACATTTGTTTAAATTTGTCATATACTTCTTCTCGAACCTTTTGTTTTCCATAACAATGTTGAATTGAAACATCAACGAGATCATCAAAGGCAAAGTCTTTATCTAACGCATAATATTTATTGACTAACATTAAATTTTCTTTACTTATATCCGTCATTTTAACATTTTTATAATATTCCGAATCTCGATTTACGTTGACGAAACGGACGACTTCTGTAGTGGATAATTCTTTATGCTTCTCTTTATACGCTAAATAACGTTCTAGATTGTTATAAATAAAATATTTTTCTTTTAAGAATTGTACAAAATCAGGATGATAAGGACGATTTAGAATGTCTTCAATAGTCAGTTGATATTTCTTTTCTTTTGTTATTTCCTCCAAAAATTCGATTTCCGTTTGTTGATAGCCTAACTTTTCTAATTTGTAAGGAATACTATGTATTTTTTTGTTATAATTTACAATCATAATTATAGATACTATTAGAGCAATCAATATAATAAAGCCAATAATAAAATAAGCAATTACTTTTTTCTTTAATCTTCTTCGCATATTCTCACCTAGTTTTATTATAACCAATTGCTCCAAACATTTCAATAGAAATCATTTACACTCATTATTCATTTTGTTATAATAATGGTATTAGATAGGAGAAAACGTATGGAATTATTACTATTATGTCTAAAGATATTTAGTGTTCGTATTATTGATGTTTCTTTAGGAACATGTAGAACAATCGTTACAGTAAAAGGAAATAAATTTGTAGCTTCTTTAATTGGTTTTGTAGAGGTTTTTGTTTGGTTTATCATTGTAAGAGAAGCTTTAAATACAGATGAGACCAGTATTTTAGTTGCTCTATCTTATGCGGGAGGATATGCAACAGGAACCTATATTGGTGGCTGGTTATCGGCTGTTTTAATCAAGGGAAACTTTGGGGTACAGGTGATTACAAGTAAAAAAGATGATAGCATGGTTTCTATTTTAAGACAAAAAGGATACGCTGTTTCTGTGATTCATGTTGAGGGACAAGATAAAGCGAATGAGAAATATATGCTTTTTATGGAAATAGACAAAAACAAGTTTAAAAATTTAAAGAAACTGATTAAATCCTTAGATGAACGAGCATTTATTGTTGTCAATGAAACTAGAGAGGTAGAAAACGGTTATTTTCCTGCAAATTAGAGGAATGTTTTCTTTGCGTAGGTAGAAGAAATTGTATTCATAATTAAAAAGGCTAGGAACGCTTTTTTTTGTTTATGAAAGGTACATAGATGCCTATTCGATTTATGCTAAGTATTTAGATACGAAAATCTTTAGTAAATGAAAGTTTTAGTAAATAAAGAGGTAAATTGCTTATTAAAAGGTCTTTAGCGAAAAAGGATTATAAGAAAAAAACACCCAAAAGGGGTATTGACAAACAGACAATTACATTATATAATTTAACTTGTATTCAAAGGAAAGAAGAAGGTCCACTTCTCACCCGATTGCGAAAAGCTCTGGGTAAAACGCTACATTTCAAAAATTATAAATGAATGAAAAAATTATAAGAAAATGAAAATGATAATAGCACAAGTGGACCCTCGGTTCACTTTTTTATGGAGGTGTTAGGTATCGCAAATAAGGAGAAGGATTTGTTTATTAATGAGCAGATTCGTGCGAAAGAAGTTATGGTCATAGGACCAAATGGTGAACAATTAGGCATTAAAAGTATTCAAGATGCTAGAACGTTAGCAACATATGCAGGATTTGATTTAGTCATGATGAGTAATGGGAATCCCCCAGTTTGTAAAATCATGGACTATAATAAATTTAAATATGAAAACAAAAAAAAGCAAAAAGAAAATTTAAAAAAGCAACGAGAAACGAATCTAGAAGTAAAGGAATATAGATTATCTGTAACGATTGATGTTCATGATTTTGATACTCGTGTACGTAACTCATCAAAATACCTAGAAAAAGGGCATAAGATAAAAGTTTCTGTTAAATTTAAAGGTAGAGAGCTTGCTCATCCTGAACGTGGTAGGGATGTCCTTATGCGATTTGCTGAGGCAACAGAGGCTTTAGCAGAGGTAGAACAAAAACCAAAATTGGATGGTAAGTTTATGACAATGATACTTGCACCTAAAAAAGATAAGTAGGAGGATTAGTAATGGCAAAGAATAAAATGAAGACACACAAGGCTACAAGTAAAGTTTGTAAAGTTAGACCTGGTGGAACAGTAAAAATTGGTGTTTCAAAAGCAAATCATAACACTGGAAAACAGACATCAGCTTCAAAAAGAAACAAAAGAAAAGGCGGAACTTTAAGTTCTTCAGATTACAAGAGACTTAAAGACGTTTTAGGAAAGTAGGGATTTAAATGGCAAGAGTTAAAGGTGGCACAATTCATCGTGCTCGTCGTAAAAAAGTAATGAAACAAGCCAAGGGATACTTTGGTAGTAAACATAGATTATACAAATCAGCAAAAGAACAAGTCATGCATTCAGGTGCATATGCCTATCGTGATAGAAGACAAAAGAAAAGAGATTTTAGAAAACTTTGGATTACTCGTATCAATGCAGCATGTAGAGAAAATGAGATTAGCTATTCTAAATTCATGAATGGTCTTAAATTAGCTGGTGTTACAGTAAACCGTAAAATGCTTTCAGAAGTTGCAATTGATAATCCTGAAACATTTACAAGTTTAGTAGAAATAGCAAAATCTGCTTTAAATGGAGAAGTAAAAGCGTCTGTTAAAAAGGAAACAAAAGAAGTTGCTTCGAAAGCGGTAAAAGAAGATACAGTAAAAGAAACAAAGGAAGAAAAAACAGACTTAGCAAAATTAACAGTTGTAGAGCTTAAGGAATTAGCAAAACAAAAAGGAATTGAAGGATACACAACGATGAAGAAAGCAGAATTAGTGGAAGCTTTACAATAATTCTATAATGAATATAAAAAGGGTAGAGAATATACTCTTTTTACTTTGGAAAAAGTTTTAAATATAGTGGTACTTTTCATGGTATACTTCTTCATTGCTTGCGCAGAAAAAGATCAAATGTTATAATGAACTAGTAGAGAGGAGAGAAACATGACAGAGAAAATATTAACAATTATAGAAAAAGGAGATTACCGTATACCTTTTCAGTTATTTAAGAATTATAAGTCATTTGAACTAACTGAAAAGGATCTTATTTTTTTGATTTATTTTATTAATGAAGAAAAAACTTTTAATCCTAAGAAAATGTGTTCCATTCTAGGTTGTACACAAGTAGAGCTCTTAGAAGAAATTGATCTTTTATCTTCTAAAGGTGTTTTAAAGTTAAAGTTGACAGATACACAACCGAAAGAAGAAGTGATTATTTTAGATTCTTTATATAAAAAGTTAGTTACTTCTATTACTCAATTTGATTCTCCCTCTAACGAAGAAGAAAAGAAAACAATTTACGATTTATTTGAACAAGAATTCTCTAGAACCTTATCTCCTATAGAATATGAATTGATTGGAGGATGGTTAGAGGCAGGATATAGCGAAGAAATGATTTCTCTTGCTTTAAAAGAAGCGGTTTACAATGGAGCCACAAGACTTACTTATATTGACAAAATTTTATATGAATGGAAAAAGAAGGGAATCAAAAATAAAGCGGATTATGAAAAGGATAAAATGCATTTTCAAAATAATAAGAGGGAGATAAAACCAAAAAAAGAACTTTTGGATTATGACTGGTTAAATGAAAAATGTGAATAGAATTTTGGAATACTTTGATGAACTGATTCCCAATCCTCATTGTGAACTCTTGTATCAGAAAGACTATGAATTTCTAATTGCTGTGATGTTGAGCGCCCAAACGACAGATAAAAGAGTAAATCAAGTAACAAGTGTTTTATTTAAAAGGTATCCGACTCTAGAGAATCTTTCAAATGCTGACATTCAAGAAATTGAGGAAATAATAAAACCTTTGGGAACTTTTAAAAGAAAAGCAGTCAATATACAATTGATAGCAAAGCGTTTGATAGAAGAAAAAAACGGTCAGGTTCCAAACGATAGAGATTATTTAGAAACCCTTGCTGGAGTTGGACGAAAAACAACAAATGTTGTTTTATCAGAGCTATATCAGATTCCAGTTATGGCAGTCGATACACATGTGGCAAGAGTAAGTAAAAGATTAGGATTAGTAAAGCCAGAGGATGATGTTTTCATTATTGAAAAGAAATTGACCAAAAAGATACCGAAACAAAGAATATCTAGTACACATCATCAATTTATTTTATTTGGAAGATATTATTGTAAGGCTGTTGCACCATTATGTGAAAATTGTAAATTAAAAGATATTTGTAAGAAAGAAAAACTCTCAAAATGAGAGTTTTTTTATGGTATAACAATTGTTCTTTTTAAAACATCCGTGAAATCTTTATATGTGACTGTATATTCTGCTGTATAAGTTCCAGGAGAATTTAATAAATCTACAGTAATTTCAGCGCCAGCACTATTTATATATTTTGTAGTAATGGTTGCATTTAAAGTAACATCTTGGTTATCTTCAAAGACAGAAACGCCTTCTTCTGTATAAGCACCTGTCCATACATAAGGGTTTGTTCCAATCAATTCAGCCCGAATGGAAGATTTTACATTTCCTAGTTCTAGTTTAACAGTTACTCCATCACTTACATTCGAAGTAAAGATAGAATAAGAAGATTTTATCACATAAGTATCTGATGAATTTGTTGTAACTTGGAAGGAAGTGCTTGTATTTGATGTTGTATCAATAAGACTTAATGAGCCATCTATTCCAACAGCATACACTTTATATACAACAGATCCTATATGTTTTTGATTGTATTCCTTTCTTTCATTTAATGGAATGGATGTATTTTTCCAGAAAGTAGAGAAGAATTTTTTTAGAGCTTCTTCATCGAGTGCTTCTGGTGTTTTGATTGGGGTCCATGAAATGGTTGCTGTATTATTTTCAACAGACCCTTTCGCATCGGTTACATTTTCTAATTTTGCGTATCTTGTTGATACTTCTGTAGGTTCTGTTCCTTTTTTAAATAATTCGGTAATTTTCATATCACTTGGTGTATATTCACTAGGTAGTTTTGCTGGATAAGTTTCATTTTCAATTTCTACTTTAACTACACTACTAGGCATTTTAATGTCAGAGCCTTTTTTAAAGAATCCTTGTGCCACTTTCTGGAAGAGTTTTCTATGATAAATTTCATTTCCCATATTGAAGCAATTTTTACAATAATCTGGTTTTGAAGAATCTTTCGTTTGATGAACGGTTTGATAACCATACCAAACAGAGATTGTATAATCTGGAGATACGCCATTTACCCAGTAATCGTTGATTGCATTTCCAGGAATTCCTTTTGCTTTTTTCGTTGCTTCATCAAAGTTTGTTGTTCCTGTTTTCGCTCCATAAGTAGCGCCATTTACACTATATTGTTTTCCTAGACCATATTTTGCGGCAGATTTTAACATGTCATAAACCATATAAGCCGTATCTTCACCCATTGCTCTTTTTTTATTACTCTTATTCTCCACCGTTTCGCCTGTGTTTCGGAACGTTACTTTTGTATAACTGTATGGTTCGATATAGTAACCTCCATTTCCAAATGAAGCATAAGCGGCTGCCATAGAAAGAGGAGATTCTCCAGTATAACCACCAATCGAATGGGCTTCATGGATACTTCCACCGCCACCTTCTGGATGAAGGCCTAAGTTGGTTACAAATTTTTTAATATTTTCATTTTTATTCATTTGGAATGCTTTTAAAGCCGATATATTTCTAGAGTGCGCTAAAGCCGTTCGAGCTGTAGTAAATCCTTCATATCTCATATCCCAGTTATTGATTGTTTTTCCATTTGAATATGTATATTTTTCATCTACGAATGGATCATAAGTAGACCAATTTTCATATTCAATTCCGGGACCATAATCGTAAAGTGGTTTTGCCGTAGAACCAATTTGATTTTTAGTATCAACCGCTGTATTAAATCCTCGTTTTACGGTTTTCTCAGGTCTTCCACCACCAAGAGCACTAATTGCGCCTGTTTGTGTGTCAATAACAGCAATACCAGCTGTAACTTCATCATTTTCCCATTTCCATGATTCTCCACTCATAATGTCATTAATATAGTCTTGTTTGTCAGGATCCATTGTTGTCCATATTTCTAGGGCATTTGAATAAGGATTTCCATTTTCTTTAAAATCTTCTTCTAGTTCAGAAATAAGAGCATTAATGAAAGATAAATATTTTGTTTCATCTTCAGAAGCATTATGATTTTTTACTAATAAATCTTTAACGGGAATGGCTAAAGCAGCTTGTTTTTCTTCCTCTGTAATATAGCCATGACGTACCATTAAATTTAAAACGGTTTTACGACGTTGCTCTGTAGCTTCTGGATTTACGAGAGGATCATACTTTCCCGGTAATTGGAAAAGACCTGCTAAAATGGAAGCTTCCGCTAAGTTAATATCACTTACTGATTTTCCAAAATACGTTTGGCTGGCCTGTTCAACACCATAAGCTCCCCCTCCTAAATAGTAAGAGTTTACGTAAAATTCCATAATTTCTTGTTTTGTATATTTTTTCTCAATTTGTTCTAAAGACATGTAGACATCGGTAAATTTACGAATAATTCCCTTAATTCCTTTGGAAGTTTTATCTTGGGATACATCATTTTTAGAAACTTGCATTGTAATGGTAGATGCACCACCCGCATCAATACCTGCTAGTTGCTGAATGGTAGCCTTTATAAATCTTGCCCAGTCGACACCACTATGTTCAAAAAAGCGAGAATCTTCGGTTGCAACAATGGCATTAATTAATACTTCTGGAAGATCATCATAAGTTATATTTTCACGTTTTTGTGCTCCTAATTTAGCAAATACATCTCCATTTACATCGTATAAAATAGAGGATTCTTGTTTATATAGATTGTTAGGATTAAAAGTAGGTGCATTTTTTGCAATATAATTAATAAATAGTCCAACTGCTATAAATCCTAAGAAACAACCAATAAAGAAAAGAATGATAAGAATTTTAATTACCTTTTTCCACACTTTTTTCTTTTTCTTTGTTTTTTTCTTTTTTTCACTTTTAGGAGGAATTGTTTTCTCCTCTTTTTTAACCTCTTTAATTTCTTTTACTGTTTTTTGCTTTGGATGACTGACATGCGTCTTTTTTTCCTTTTTCTTTAATTTTCGAAATAGTGGGGGTACAAATAAAATTGCATCACAAGAACCTATAATTAAAAAAGAAAGTAGTGGTTTTATAGAGAAACATCCTAAAATAAAGGCGGCTAAACTTACAACTCCAATGATTATATTTTCCTTATTTTTTTTAATAAATTCTTTCATATGATTTCTCCTTTAAAAAATATAGTATCAACAATTTCTAGGTAATCAAGACGAGGTTGATACTTTTCTTTAATTATATGTCCCTTTTCCTCAAAATAGGAAAGGGGAATAGACTTTCTTTTCATTGTTTCTAAAAAGTTTAGAAAATCTCTTCCTTCTAATAGAAAAGTTTTATTATATTTGATAAAACGTACGATTAGAAAACCAATTCCCCCATGTTTCATAATCAGTTTTAAATGTTCAATTTGGTGTATATGAATATTTGCTAAGGGAAAATAGTCAAGTTTGGTTTCTTTCGCTTCAAAGTCGATGTATTTTCCTCTATATATTCCATTATAATCCGTGGTAGATGGTGTCTTAAAGTAGGCTTCCTTAATCACTGCTTCTATTCTTGATGGATAATCTACTTTGGAAATAGTAATCGGAGTCGGTTTTTTATAAATGATAGCCCTATCTTGTAATCGATAAAATGTATTGGTATCATTTAAGTCACTCTCTAAGTGCATTCCTCGATTTCCATAGAGAATCGATTTTTTATTCTGCACAAAACCTCTTGTATAGGACATCTACATCACCACTTCTATTATACTATAAGTATCTTTTTTTGCAAACCCAAACGCTAGTTTTTTCTAATTTTGTCGAAAACAGCAAATTCGTTTTTGATTATGATAAAGTAACACTAGGTGATTGTATGAAGGACAAGAAATTAATAGAAGTAAATGCTTTATTTGATTTAATGATTGAAGATGTGAGCTATATTAAACGATTTACGATTTCCAACAGTATTAAAAAATGAGGTTGCTTTCTAAAAAAAAAGGTGCTAAAATAAATTATCTAGGAGGGATAGATATGATAGTTGACTTACAAATGTTTGGAAGAGCTTATGAAGTAAGAAAAGCAAGTATTCAAAAAACAGGAGCAGCTAAGGCAAAATTATATTCAATGTATGCAAGGGAGATTTATGATGTTGCAAAAAAAGGTGGCGCTGATCCTGATGGAAATCTATCTCTTAGAAGATTATTAGAAAAAGCAAAAAAAGAACAAGTTCCGGGGGATATTATAAAAAGGGCACTAGACAAAGTAAATAGTGGTATTGATGAATCTTACATGACAGTACGATATGAAATTTTTGGACCTAATGGTTCTACTGCGATTGTAGAGTGCTTGACAGATAATGTAAATCGAGCAATTTCTAATGTAAAAACGGCTTTGAATAAATGTAAAAGTAAAATGGGAGTTGAAGGAAGCGTTTCTTTTAATTATGATCATTTATGCATTATAGGATTTAAGGGCTTAACGGAAGAAGAGGCGTTAGAAGCAACCTTGGAAGCAGGCGTAGAAATTGTCGATATTGAAACAGAGGAAGAACTTGTTGTTATTTATGGAAATCCACAAGATTTTAATATAATAAAGGATGCGGTAGCCAAAAAGATTCCAAATGTTACATTTGAAATTGATGAAATTGCTATGCTAGCAAAAGAAAAGATTACATTAGAAGGTGAAGAGTTAGAAGTGTTTAAACGATTACTTTTTATGTTAGAGGAAGCGGAAGATACAAAATGTATTTATCATAATGTGATTTTATAAGGGTTCAACGGGTTGAATCTTTTTATCATCTTTAAACTCTTTATTTTCTTCTTTAAAAAGGGAAGACACATTCGTATCCAATGCTTTTGCTAAAGTAAGCATCACTGTTAAAGTCACATTTTTGTATTCGTTGATATTTTCAATTTGTTTTAAGTAGGAAAGACTAATATCACACATTTCAGCTAATTTTTCTTGAGTAAGATTTTTACGTTCTCTATTTCTTTTTATATTGCGAGCAAATAAACTGTATTGATCATTTAAATCCTTATTCGTTATCATCCTACCACCTATGCTTTATTTTCTCATACAAAAATATGGTTTACAGTACACTACCAGTATACCTTTGGTACAACTTATGATATACTGTTTGTGGGGGAGGAGTTTGGATGTATTTAAAATTAAAAGCCTTAAGAAAGAAAAAAAAATATACAGTGGCTGATATGGCCAATTTCTTAAATATAAGCCCAGCTTATTATTCACAGTTAGAGAATGAAAAAAGAAAGTTAACTTATAAACAAGCCCTTGATATAGCTAAAATTTTTAAAAAAAAGCCAGATCAAATCTTTTATCCAGAAGATGTGTAATTTATTTTGTA
>CAJTSN010000024.1:13669-26628 GCA_910578745.1 uncultured Bacilli bacterium | reverse complement strand
TAATATTAAAATGGTGAATATAAAAAGCCGATTGACAAAGCCGATTTGAAAAATCGACTTTGTCAACGGCCTGAAATGCACAAAGTGCATTTACCGAATCTTAGATTTCACATTTTCATTCACATAGACTTTAACATAAGGTTTCAAAAGATAATAATAATTATATAACTCATGTTTTTTCAAATCTTGAATCACAATTTCATTTATAAACCGATTGATACTATATTTATTAATAAATTGCGTATCAAAAGCAATTGTTTTTTTATTCTCTTCTCCATGATAGGTGTATTCCTTTTTATCCAAAGTAAAAAAAGTATCATAATATTCTACTACAATTTTCACCTTATCCTCTTCTAGGGAATTGTCAATTTCAATTTCATCATAATCTACATAAAGACCATCATGAATCACAAATTCAAATTTTTCTTCAGATTTTTTGTATTTATCTGTTTGAAGATCGGTATGATAAGTAAAAGACCAAATATATTCAATCGTGAAAATTCCCCCAAAAATAATCAAGATAAAACTACTAAAAAAGGGCCATGCACTTATCTTTTTATTTGTAAATAAAAGATGTATAAAAATAGTAACCATATATACAACGAGAGTAAATACACCAAGTACCAAAACAAATGGTGCATAAATTCCAATTCCTTTAATAAGTAAATAAATAAGAATACATAAAACAGTAGCAATTCCAAATGCCAATAAAATAAGTGGAACTGTAAAAACAAAGAAAATAAATAGTTTTAATAATACTAAAAGAACTTCACTTATAGGACTTTTATATACTCTTGAAGTCCCTGTTACAACGCTTCCTTCTTCCCTTCTATTTTCCTGTTTCTTTTCTTCTATTTTTTCATCCTTAAAGTTTCTTTTTTTTTTTCGCATTTTCTTTATCACTATGTGGTACAGATTTTTTTAAAATAGCCAAAACGAAAAGAGCACAAACAGCAACATAGGCAACTTCAATTAATATTTTCCATAATAAGATAATTACGTTTCCTTGAAAAAAGAACATGTGTCCAAAGGATAATCCTTCTAAAATAGACTGTCCAATTTCTTTTATAATCCAAAATGGGATATGTAAAAATCCTATTCCTATCAATAATAAAACAATTTTAATTACCATTTCAAAGATCATTTCTAAATCCATGTCCTTTTCGGATTTCTTAATACTATCTACTACCTCTTCGGTTACTTCTGTCAACTTCTGGGCACCTTTTTTAATTAAATCTTCACAATCACTTAGAAAATCATTCCCACCTTTTTGATATTTAGGATCGATCTTATAAGATTTTAAAATTTCCTCACTTAATGAATTCAAATCTCCAAATTCTTTTACAGCTTCCTCCTCTGTTTTTCCATGCTTCACTTTTTCAGTAATAATATCTTCATACTCATTTAAAATATCTTGTTTTTCTTCTGGACTTAATACTTTTAATTTTTTCTCTAATTCTTTTAAAAATTTTTCTTTATTCACTCTTTTCACACTCCTTAATAAATTTTGTGACAGAAGAAGAAAAAACCTTCCATATTTTTAACTGCTCCTCTAACTTTTCTAAACCTAAAGTTGTCATTTTATAATATTTTCTAGGTGGTCCTTCTGTAGATTCAACTAAATATGTATCAAAATATTTCTCATTGGTTAGCCTTTTTAAAATGGGATAAACGGTTCCATCATTAACATCAACGACTTTAGAAACTTCTTCTATGAGTTCATATCCATAACGGTCCTTCTTCTTAACACAAAGTAGAACAATTAATTCTAAAACTCCTTTTTTCATTTGTGTATGAATAGGCCATCACCTCTGCTAATACTATATATCAACTATTATATATTGTCAAGTAGTAAATGATAGAAAATAGTTATATAGAAAAAGAATTTAGAAGTAAATCTAAATTCCTTTCCTTTTGATATTTCATTATTTATATATTATTGAGCCACTTAAATAAAATTCCGTACATTGTTCCATATCATTCTAGACACCAATTCTATAAATATATTTATATCTCTACACTATATACCAAAAAGCCAAGGATCACTATCTTCACCCCTTCCTCCCAATAATGAAGCATCAGCTTTCACAACCACAACTGGACGCATTCCATAAGAGCTACCAGCTGGAAATAAATTCACATGGTCATCTATCGGATCCCCCCCCATACGTTCTCCAAATAGACCAACCTGGGCTGCTACTAACAGTACCACAACATGAATCACCCATACATCCACTGATACAACTATAGTACCAATAAGTCGGTCTGAAACCAACTACACGTATGCTATATTTTCCTCCACTTAAATGCTTTGAATACAACGAATCCTTACTTATATCAAAATTAGCCCGTGAAGCCAAATAGTAAGTTCCATTACTTGCTCTCGTCATACCAGCATCACTCATTAAATCCATGTCAGTGCTATATCCATAATCTGGATTCCCATTTTTAGCTATTGATGTTAGATATTCGTTGGCCTGATTTGCATCATATCCTAGAGCCCTTGAACCTACTGTTATTCCTTCTGTTTCATAGGCTTTAGCTATTTTATTTAATGTTCCTACGTAATTTTTATAGCCTGTCTCACCATTAAACACTATCTTATCCGAAATATTTACTGACACCATTTCTATAGTTCCATCATCATTTATTCTAATTATTCTCCAACTATCTAATGCATTCGGTCTTATGCTTTGATCAGAAACATATCCTGTATCTGATGCAGATACTTTATAAGATGTTCTGTTGGGCGTATATTTGACATAATCGCCTACTTTTAAAAAATTAGTAATAACTGTGAACTGCTTTTTCCCAACTATTCTTTCACCGTTTACCCATGCTATCTTTCCTTGTGCAATATCATACTGGGTTGCATCTCCAGGTGTCTGACTTTCTATATTTGGTGCTTCATACGTTCCTGTAACTTGTTTTCCTCCAACCAATGCTGTTTTTCCTTTTAATATTTGAGCAGCGGTTGCATTTCCATAGTTTGCTTTTGTATATAAATCATTTAAAGCGACTTCTACAGTAGTTTGATTATTCTTTCCATAACTGACTCCATTTGATGGGGGGTTACTACTCGCTGCATTCGTTCCTAATATGGCAACGATCATGCAGAGGAATACAACTTCAATTCCTATTCGAACTCTATGTTTCTTTTTCTCACTCATATTTCTTTCCTCCTCTACTTACTATTATGCTTTTATTATACCTCCCCCATCATTTTGTCAACTTATTTAAAAAAACGCAAAAAAAAATTAGTCGTTAAACTAATTTTTTAAACTCTATTCGCCAACTTCTTTTTTATAAGCATCTAAAATAGCAGTTTCGAATACCTTACGGCACTCTGGCGTAATTGGATGTGCTATATCACGATAACCACCTGTCGCTGTTTTACGACTTGGCATAGCAATAAACAATCCATTATCTCCTTCAATAATTCTGATATCATGAATAGCAAAGCAATCATCCAATAAAATAGATGCAATACCTTTCATTCTTGAATCTTCCTTTTCAGTGATACGTACGTTTACTGATGTTATTTTCATGTTTCTATACTCCTTTCAGTATCCTACAAGTTTATTGTATCTTATATTTTTTATAAAATCAATACTAAATAGACAAAATTTTCATCTAATTCAAAAAAAATTCTTAATACTATAGCAAGTTTCCCATTTGGACCTTCTTTAAAAAATTGTTGAATTTACTAAAATATAGATAAGTATTTTTTTATGTATTTTTAGCCATTCCATATAAAATAAGAATGTCTACTTTCCTCCAAAATTCTTTCCTTTTTCGCATAAATTCATTTTATAGTCATATTCTTATGTAGGTGATGGTATGAAATTTCAAGTGGGCGACATGGTAACTCGAATATCGTATGGACATGATATCGTTTTTGTCATTGATCGAATTGAAGAAGATACCTATTATTTAATAGGTAAAAGTATTCGACTCTGTGCAGATGCTTTAGAAGAAGACTTAGAAAAAGTAGAAAAAGAAGAGGATGATTCTGAATTTCTAGAACGTATTAAACCAGTAACTTTAGACAGAAACGATTATTTTTACTTGCCGGGTAAAATCTTACATATTGATGGAGATAAAAATTATTTAGAAAAATCACTAAAATATTATAAAGAAGCAAATATATGGGCGATTGGTCTTCATGAAAAGGAATGTGATATTGCAGGAAAAATAAATAATTTATTAAAAGAATATAATCCAAATATTGTAGTCATTACTGGACATGATGCTTATTTAAAAAAAAGAGGAAATCGGGAAGATATCGCTAACTATAAAAATAGTGCGTTTTATGTAAATGCCATAAAAGAAGCAAGAAAATATGAAAAAAGCCATGAAAAACTGATTATTATCGCTGGTGGATGTCAATCTTCTTATGAGGATTTAATCAAAGCAGGTGCGAATTTTGCTTCAAGTCCAAAACGAATTAATATCCATGCCTTAGACCCTGCCATTATTGCTGTAAAGATGAGTATGTCGAATATAAATAAAGATATTCAAATTAAAGAAATTTTAGAATGTACAAAGTATGGTTCAGATGGCATGGGAGGAATTATTACTAAAGGCACAATGTATGTTGGATATCCTAGATAGGAGGAATGCATGAACATTGAAAAGGTAAAAAATGAACTAGAACACCATTTGGGAGATGCTGCAACTATAAAATATCATTTAGGAAGAAATAAGTATGAGGAGTATAATGTAACGATTAAAGAACTTTATAATCGAATTTTCTTAGTGGAGATGAAAAATGAGGAGAATAAAATAAAGTCTTTCTCTTACTCTGATATTATTACACGAACAATACGTATTACATTTTGACATATAAAAAAGGTAAAATTCTTGCATTTTACTTTTTTTATTTACAAAAATGGACTCCATAAAAAGAATCCATTTTAAATAGAAAATTATGTTTTATAAACGTCTTTCTATACATTTTAATCTTTAATATAGACTTGTATTGCATCGATTTCTTGTCCCAAAATACCTGCATATCCCTCTGGATTTTTTATATCATATTTTCCGTGAATCCAAGGAAGCCACTTACCATTTTTTATATGTGCACGGTAAGTAGCATCTCCGTATTCGCTCCAAATGGCAATTCCGTCAATGGCTCTTCCTTTTATTCCAGCATAATCTGTATTTTTATCCCCAAACGCTTTATCAACGACTTGCTCTAGCCAAACTTCATTTAAAACATGAGCTCTAATCTTAGTAACGCCTCCTCCTTCTGTAATCATCTGAAATCCACCAATGGAATGTCCAAAATTGCCAGCATAACCTTCTTTATTTTCTACCTTAGGGAGCCACTTTCTTTGTACATTATCCCATACACGATATATGCAAGAAATCCGCTCTTTCGAAATAGGTAAATCTGCATTCAAATAAGGAATAGGATTTAGTAATGCATCACCTTTTCGTAATTCAAAATGTAAATGTATGCCATAAGCATTTCCTGTATCTCCCATTTTTCCAATAACTTGTCCTTGCTCTACAAATTGTCCCTTTTTTACATAAACTTTAGATAAATGCGCATATAAAGTCGTATATCCATCTTTATGTTCAATTCTTACACAATTTCCATAAGAGCGATTTCCTGTACTTCCCTTTTCATTTTTAAAACCAGTTTGTATAAAAATCACTTTTCCCCTACTGTGAGCAATTACAAAATCTGATTTATTTTTGTATTTCACTAAATCCACTGCTTTGTGTGAAGTCCCATATCCCACTGTAATTTGATGATCTCCGTCCTTCAAAACACGACTCAATTTCTCACCTCCTTTTCTTCTAAACCATTGTATTTTTTACTTAGGTTGTACAATGATTCGTTATCTTATTGTATGAAACCGTTTTATTTTTGTATAAAATAGAAGCCCCTTTTCACTACAAAAAAGAATTCGGTTATATCCAAATTCTTTTTAATCCTTATTTTTCTCGAATAATATTTTTACTACATAAATAAGTCAATATAAAATAACCACCATAAAGCAAAATCAAAAAGAAAGCTGTCATCAAAATGGATTCTAATAATTTCTCATTTCCAAATGTTTCTAAAATAGAGTTACAAAATAGAATACCAAAAATAGAATGAATCATAGCGAGCAATAATGGGAATAAGAAAAAGATAGCAATTTGTCTAAATAAAGCTTTTTCAATTAATTTTTCATCCGCTCCTATTTTACGAAGCATAGAATAGCGTTCTTTATTGTCACTACTTTCTGATAATTCTTTCAAGGCAAGAATGGCTGCACTACTCATTAAAAAGATAATTCCTAAATATAAACCTATAAAAGTAACCATAGCTCCAAGACCAACACTTGCTTCATAAAGATAAATCTTTGTTGTCACTTCTATACTTGCTTCTTTAGCATAAGGATGCTTTTCAATATTTAAAAATAGGGCTTCTATTTTCTTTTTTCCTTCTTCCGTTTGCTTTTTATAGTTTCCAAGTAAATATTCTTTCGCACGTATCGTTTCATTTACTGCATCATCAGGAACGACAAATAGTCCCATATTGATTGCATTATTACTTATTTCAATAAAACCATCTATACATTCTGTATTCTTTGGATAATACGTTCGATTCAAAAGTGTAACTGGAGTCCCTTTTTTTAGTCCCTCATTTCGAATTGGAATCCAACCATCATAATTGGCTACAATTACATACTCATTTTCTTTCAAAGAAATTTCTTCTAAACCAAGTAATCTAGCTACTTGATTATAATCGCTTACCTTTATAAATTCTTCTTTTGATTCATAACGTAAGTAAGGATATTTCTCTTTCGCCTCTTCATAATAAGTTCCAATTGTATCTTTTAATAAAATCGAATCAATTTGATATGTATGAAAAGAAACAATATCCGTAAAATAAGTATCCACATCAAAGTCCATTTTATGTAGACTTTCCCGAATTGAAATCTTAGAATCTTCGATCATCTCTTCTTTATATTGCCAAGAGTCATTGACTCTTTTTTCAGTTAAATCCAGTGGCTTCGTAATTTCTACATCAATTGGGGAAAATGTCTTTAAATGAGAAGTCATTGAATTTTTAATCGATAAAGCAGAGGATAAAACACATATGGTAATAAATAACATCAAACAAATAACCGTCATAGAAAATACAGTGGTATTGATCTTACTACTGACCTGTTTTAAGATAAAAGAATTAAGTCCCTTATAATAGGTTTTCTTTTTCTTCTTTGCCATTTTAAGTAATAAGCCTGCTAATGACCAAAAAAGAAAGAAAGTCGATAAAACGCCTAGAAGAATAGGAACAAATATCTCTGTAACCTCTTGCATTTGTTCTAGTCCTCCTGTTACCTTATAATAAGCATATCCAAGTATAAAACTAGAAAGGAAAAAAAGAAACATACAAAGCATTGGATTTTTTAATTTCATTTTTTCTGTTTTTTTATTTGCATGTAATAAATCAATCAATTTACACTTACTAATATTTATTGTATTAAAAATCATAACTAGAACATACATAATTCCAAAATAAAGCATCGTTTTTATACAAGCTGTACTTGAAAATACAAAAGTAAACTTTGTCAAATCGGCTTCAAACATATTTGCAACAAGCACACTCATAAATTGAGATAGAAAGATTCCTAAAATTAAACCAATTCCTAAAGATAAAATTCCAATACATACGGTTTCCAAAAAGAGAATCCCTGCTATTTTACGTTTACTCATTCCTAGTGTCAAATAAATACCAAACTCTTTTTTTCTCCTTTTAATTAAAAACGAAGAAGCATAAATAATCAAAAAACCTAATATAAAGGATACAAAAACACTAACTCCGGCTAAAATATTGGTCATAAGTTTGATGATTTCTTTTGTATTAGAAGACACATTCATCATAACCGTTTGACTATCTAAAGCATTAAAGACATAAAAAATAGCAACACCTAAAATTAAGGTAAAAAAGTAAATGGCATAATCTTTGAAACTTTTTTTAATATTTTGAATGGATAGCTTAAAGAGTGTCATTTAAATCGCCTCCAAGCAAGGTTACTACCTCAATGATCTGGTCAAAAAACTCTTTTCTTGAAGATTCTCCTTTATGAATCTCATTAAAAACTTCTCCATCCTTAATAAATAAAACTCGACTAGCATAACTTGCTGTAAAAGCATCATGCGTCACCATCAAAATTGTTGTATCTAAATCCTGATTCAAGGCATTGAAACGTTCTAACAATAATCGTGCTGCTCTCGAATCTAAGGCACCTGTAGGTTCATCGGCAAGTACAAGTTTTGGACGAGTAATAATGGCCCTAGCAGAAGCCACTCTTTGCTTTTGTCCTCCACTCATTTGATAAGGATATTTATCTAAGACATCTTGAATATCCAAATGATGTGCAACCTCTTTTATTCTTCTTGCGATTTCTTTTTCTTTTACGTTTTGAATCGAAAGAGATAAAGCAATATTTTCATAAGCAGTAAGTGTATCTAACAAATTAAAATCTTGAAAGATAAAACCAAGCTCTTCTCTTCGAAATTTGTTTAAATCATTTCCTCTTAATTTTGTAATATCAATATTTCCAACATAAATATGTCCTGAAGTTACCCGATCAATCGTTGAAATCACATTTAATAAGGTCGTTTTTCCAGAACCGCTCGCCCCCATAATCGCAACAAATTCACCCTTTTCAACTTCAAATGAAATGGAATGAATCGCTTTTGTAAGTGACGATTTATTTCCATAATATTTTTCAATTTTCTCAACTCGTAAAATTTTTTCCATTGTCATTTCCTCCTTCACTAAATAGAATAAGAAAAAAAAAGCCAATTGTCGCTTGTTTTATCTTACAGAATCTTACAATTTTGTAAGATTCTTATACCACTTCATAAAACTTATTTTTTGAAAATGTAATATAGACTTTCGTATACTCATTTACCTTTGATTCAATCGTAATCGTATGTCCTAAATTTTTACACATTCTTTTGGCAATAAATAATCCCATTCCAGTTGCCTTTTGTCTCATCCTTCCATTATATCCAGTAAACGATTGATTAAACACTTGAGAAATATCACTCTCTAAAATACCAATTCCATTATCAAAAATGACTAACGTAATCTCATCTTTTTCTTCTTTTGCCTCAATCTGAATATAAGAGTCTATCCCTTCTCTTCGATATTTTATACTATTATTTACAATTTGATTTAAAATAAATTCTAACCATTTTGAGTCAGTATACACCTGAAATTGTACATTTGAAACATACAAATTCATCTTATTTTCAAGTAGATAATCTTTATTTTTTAAAGCTACAGACTTAATCACTTTATCGAGTGGTACTTTTTTAATTAAATAATCCTTTGTGGCATTTTCACTTCTTTCATAATATAACACTTGTTCTACGGCGTCTTCTATTTTCTTCAGTTCTTCTATACATCTTTTATCCAGTTTCGTTTTTTGATTATGAAATCTTAAAAGTAAGCTAGAAATTGGTATTTTTACTTCATGGATCCACATCTCTATATATTCCTTAAAAGAAAGCATTTTCTCTTCGTGGGATTGTACATTTTCATTCATAGATTTATTGATTGTGTAAAGAACTTGGTACAAAAGTTCTCCTTCATAAAAGCTGGGTTTTTCGATCATTTCTAAAATAAGATAGGCTTTATCTAGAGATTCTACTTTTTGATAAAGCTCATCATAGAAGGATTTCTTTTTTATATATTCCACAGTAAAACAAAACGTAAGAAAAAGAAGAAATAAAAACAAGGTTACAAAAAAAAGATCGGCTTCTACTTTAAAGGCGAAGAAAAAAAGAAAGAGGGAAAGAAGAAAAAAAACAGAGGCGAGAAAAATCGATATTTTATCTTTTAAATACTTTCCGAATCGCATACTAAAATATACCCAATTTTCTTTCTTGTTTCAATGGCATTTTCATATCCCACCTCTTTTAATTTTTGTCTTAAACGACTAATATTCACCGTTAAAGCATTGTCATTAATATATTCACTATTATTCCATAGAGCCGTCATTAATTCATCACGTGTAACCATCTGGTTTTGATGACTTAAAAGATAATGAAAAATAATCATCTCATTTTTTGTCAAAACAATTTCTTTTTCCTCCCTTTGTAGTATTCCTCTTTGCATATCAATGTTTAAATCCTTATAATGAAATAGTTCTTTTCCCATTCGTTTTAAAACAGAGGCAATTCGTAAAAGTAAAATAGTAGGATGATAAGGTTTTGTAATATAATCATCGGCCCCATAACTCATAGATAATAACTCATCACATTCTGTATTTTGGCTTGTAACCATGATAATGGGTATATTGGACTCTTTTCGTAGACTTTGTAAAAGCATTTGCCCATTCATATAAGGAATATGGATATCAAGTAAAACCAAATCTGGTTTTTGTTCTAAAATTTCTTTTTTGGCTTCCTTAAAATTTTTTAAAACATAAGGAACATAACCAGCATTTTTTAAAAGCTGCGTCAATTCATCACAAATTCCTTGATCGTCCTCTACAATGACTATTTTCTTCATTCTAACTATTCTTCCTTTCTTGATCATAAAAAATGAACCATTTAAACTATTTTCTCTTATCTAATTCCAGCACTAAATAAAAGGATTCTCTTCTACATTATTCTCCCTTTGTATCCTTTTTGTCAATAGTCCTTTTGTTATAAAAATAAGGAATTGTAGATTTTTTATAGAGCTCTACTGAATTTTTATAAATCTTATTGTCTAAATTTTCCTAGCTTTTATTTAGAGTAAATACAGTCATAATCTGAATACATTTTATTTAAGAAATACTCTATTTTATATATCCTCTACACCCAATGTTTGAACAAAGATAAATTCTATAAACATTTATATAAAAAGAGGAATCGTTATTGGTAAGAAATTATAATACAAATGACAAAAGATTTTAATTTGCTTTTAAGAAGTATAAGGATAAACAAGTAAAGAAAATCATTTTGAAAGATACAGAAAAATGTACTACTGTTTTATTTAAAGATGACAAAGACTTAAAGTTAAAATAAAATTTTTATCCTTTAACAGAGTTTACAAAAGAAAAATGACGAACCTTCCCTTTTTCTAAAGATATTTCATTCCACGTTTTGCTTGCCTATACTCATCACGATGTTTTATATTATATACTTTCCCATTCACTCTAAAATGGGAACCCGTTTGATGAAATTCAAAGGAAACGCCATATAGCAAACAAGTCTGTTTAATATGTTTTACCCAAGCAAAGTCACATATACGTGCATTCTCATAAGACTCTCCCCCTACAGAGATTAAGTCAATGTCCCCGTCTTTTAAATAAGGACTAAAATCAATATCTTCTAAAAGAGGAGAGGCTAAAATATACTTCCTTTTGGCTGGAATCGAAAGTAAAATAGGGAGCCTCTTATCCGCCATTTTTTGATTTTCACAAGTCGTCGCTATAATCACATTGGAATATCCCTCTTCCCAATCTTTAGGAATACAAGAATAAAATCGTTCAATTCTTTTCGTACAAATTAAAAAATCGACATCAGGTCTTTGTTTTATCACCGACCAAGCTTCTTCTCTCCAACCATCCGCTTCTTCTATAAAAAAATCAGACGTAAAACAAGTGGCCACTTCTGTTTTTTCTTTTATTTTAAAATTTCCTTGTCTATCTTTTTTTAAAGGAAGATTAAAATTTGTTTTTGAGCGTGTAACAATTCTTGTATCTCTATCACGTTTTTTATCAAAATAATAAACGAAACAGTTTTGACATCCTGGGCTACACTTATGACAACCATGCCATGGATTCCATAAAGCTTTTCTCATTTTTCCTCCTTCGAATCATAAACATATCTTTTTTCTATTTTCATTATTTTTTATCTCCAAAGTTTCTCCTCTATTATATCGTAGATCTTAAAAAAAACAAATAAAAAATCTCTAAACCGAGATTCTAACTTTTTTCTATTTTAAAAAATTTATCAATTCGAACATCTAAGAGAATGGATATTTTATATAAAGTCATCAGGGATATATTATTTCTATCATTTTTAGCTTCAATTCGCTTTAAATGATTGACAGATACATCTAATTGTTCTGCCAAATCCATCAAACGTATCCCTTTTTCTTTTCGATATTTCTTTATATTTTGACAAATAATAGCTTTTATATTTTCTTTAAAGTCTATATCTTCTATAAAATGGGATGTATTCAAAATATCACTCTCCTGTATAGAAATTATAGAGAAAAATGAAAAGCAAATAAGCAACCTTTTGTGCCTAACTTTTTAAATCTATGTTATACTTATAATGAATATTTAAAAATAGGCTCTTTGAAAAGAAGAAAACAATAAAACGAATTACTATTAGTATGTCCTATTCTTTTTTATATATAATAAAAAAGACAAGAAAAATTCTTTATCTAAAAAATTACTTTTTTGAAGAAACTGGCTTTTGAACTTCTTCAAAAAATTTGTCAACACGAACATCTAAAAGAATAGATATTTTATATAAAGTAATCAAAGAGATATTATTTCTATCATTTTCAGATTCAATCCGTTTTAAATGGTTTACAGACAAATCTAATTTTTCTGCTAGTTCCATTAAACGTACACCTTTTTCTTTTCGATATCTTTTGATATTTTGGCAAATAATGGCTTTTACATTTTCATTAAAGTTTTCATCCTCAATAAAATCGGCATTTTGCTTCAAAATATCACTCTCCTACATTTTAAATTATAAAGAAAGTGAAAAAGAAAATAAGCAACCTTTTGTGCCTATTTTAAAATATTAGATTTATTATGTAACCTATAAATAAGAAAGGAAATCTTTATGACAGAAGAAAAAAGAAAACAAATGGTAGAAGAGGCTTATACTACCTTAAAAAATATTGCCGAATTGAATATTCATATCACAGGTGGTTATTTTGAACTCATTTTTGCAAATAAAAAAGAAGGACAAGAAGAGGCTGATCAAATCATCAA
>CAJTSN010000024.1:0-13659 GCA_910578745.1 uncultured Bacilli bacterium | reverse complement strand
TTTGGAAATTTTGTAATGAATTATTCTTTAAAAAAGGAAAAAAAGTTCCAAAAACCATTGTCTATCACTCCTTCACTTTTATCAATACAAGTGATTCCCTATTAAACGATTGCCATCAAATCATACGAAAGCAAATAGATAAGAAAAAAAGAAATACAGATACACTCTATTCTTTATTAAATCCCCTTACTAACAAATATCCTAAAGAAGAAGTAGAAAAAGCTCTAGATACTATTTTTAATATTTTATTAAGTTATTATGTAGCACAATAAAAGGAACCCTTAAAAGTTCCCTTTTTTTCATTTTGATACTGATTTTCTAAATTTTCATAAATCACTACAATTTGTCTTGTTCTCATCTTCTCACTTGTTCTTCTATTCCACAAAAAGGAAATGAAAAGAAAAAAATTTTTCCAATTTACTAAATCCTTCTCCTCCTTCAAAATTTGGTGAAGAACATTTCCTGTAAAACAAGTTCGTTTCAAATTTTAAAATTTGTTGAAAATCTATTGGTAAGTATCACCTTTTTTCTTTAGAATTTCTCATAAATACCAATATACTTTTTCTTTCACTTTTTCTTTTGATGAACATGATACACTTTCAATAAAAATCCTAGAATTAAAAATAAATCCATTCCTATTAGAAAAAGAAAAATCCATATATTTTCTTTCCTAATCATAAGTGCAAGAAGAAAAATTCCTCCCAATACCAAAAGAATACTAATCAAAATTAAAAATAGAAGTGGATAGCGAATAAAAACAGGCACTTTTTTATTTGTTCCTAATTCTATACTTCCTTCCAATAAAAATTCTATCAAAAATTCAGTTAAAAATTCCATTTTTCTACCTTTCTTTATGATACGTTTTTTTCATCATAATTCTTACATTTACTAGGACTAAGTTCACAGGAACTTCTTTAATTCACCTTTATTTACTTGAATCCTAAAGAATAGATACTGTAATAACCCCTTTACTTTTTATGTTCTTAATCCTCTATAATAGGAAAATCAAGATTTTCAAGTATTTCTTTTAACTCTTTCATATCGAATTCATCTCTACTTTGAATCGTAATTTTTCCAGTTTTATAATCGGCCTGTACCCCTATAACCCCTTCGATTTCTTCTAAAATGCGTACGATTCTCTTCTCACAACCCTCACATTTCATGTTTTCTACTTTTATTATTTTTTCTATCATTTTATTCATCCTTTCTTATGCTTACTCTAAGAATTCGTAAAGCATTTAAAATTGCGAGCACAGATACTCCTACATCTGCAAATACAGCTTCCCACATGGACGCCATACCAAAAGCACTTAATAATAAAATTCCAATTTTGATAAAAAGAGCAAGAAAAATATTTTCACCTACAATTCGTATTGTCTTTTTAGCTATCTCCATTGTATGAACTATTTTAGTTAATTCATCTGTCATTAGTACAATATCTGAGGCCTCAATAGCTACATCACTTCCAATTCCTCCCATAGAAATACCAATATCTGATATAGCAAGAACTGGGGCATCATTCATTCCATCTCCAACAAAGACCAACATTTCTTCCTTTTTCTTCTTCTGCATCCATTCTTCTACTTTCTCTACTTTCTCCTGCGGTAGAAGTTCTGCATAATAAGTTGTAATTCCTACCTTTTTGCTTATATCTTGGGCGATTTTCTCTTTATCGCCTGTAAGCATGACTATCTTTTTTACACCCTTTTTTCTTAAAGCAGGAATGGCCTTATAAGTGTCCTCTTTTATTTTATCCGCAATTCGAATGTTTCCTTTATATATACCATCTATGGCAATATAGACAATTGTACCTACTTCCTTATTTTTAGGAAAAGAGATTTTATTTTCTTGCATCCACTTTTCATTTCCAACGAATACTTTCCTTCCTTGTATGGTTGCAACTACACCCTTTCCCATACTTTCTTTTATATCCGAAACAAAAGAACTCTCTATTTTCTTTCCATAGTATTTTTTGATGGATAAAGCAATGGGGTGATTCGAAAAACATTCTGCATAGGCAGCATAAGCAATCAGTTCTTCTTCCTCAATAGTGCTCTTTATTTCTTGCACTTCAAATACACCCTCTGTTAATGTTCCTGTCTTATCACAGACAAGTATTTTCATACGTGCCATCTTTTCAAGAAACTGACTCCCCTTTACTAAAACACCGATTCGTGAACAAGCACCAATTCCTCCAAAAAAGGAAAGTGGTATAGAAATAACTAAGGCACAAGGACAAGATACAACTAAAAAAGATAGTGCTCTATAAATCCAATCTAAAAAGGAAGCGTTTTCTAAAAATAATGGTGGACATAAGGCAATCAAAAGGGCAAGACATACAACAAGTGGTGTATATATTCTAGCAAATTTTGTAATAAAGTTTTCTGTTTTTGCTTTTCGATTCGTAGCATTCTCTACTAATTCTAAAATTTTACTTACAGTTGCATCTGCATATTCCTTCTCTACTTTTATTTTAAGCACACCTTCTATATTTATGCACCCACTTAAAATAGAATCCTCTACTTGTACATGCCTAGGAACAGACTCTCCCGTTAAGGCCTTCGTATCCAATAAAGAAGCTCCTTCAACTACTTTTCCATCAAGGGGAACTCTTTCTCCAGGAGATACTACAATGACTTCTTCTACCTTTACTTCCTCAGGATCAACACGTATAATTTTGGAATCTCGATACACATTTGCGTAACTCGGACATATATCCATTAAACTTGCGATTGATTTTCTTGATCGATCGACTGCATACGATTGAAATAATTCACCTATTTGATAAAAAAGCATAACCGCTACAGCTTCATGAAATTCTCCAATTGCAAATGCCCCTAAAGTGGCAACCGTCATCAAAAAGTTTTCATCAAACAGTTTTCCTCGAATTAGATTTTGAAAGGACTTTTTTAAAACAGATTCTCCCACCAATAAATAACTTGAAGCAAGAAGAAGTCCTTTTATTATTTTCACATCTTCAGGTAGAAATAAAGAAAGAAGAAGGAAAAAGATAGATAAAATTATTTTAATACACTTTTTTTTCATATTCCACCTAGAGTAAAATAATTTCTACATCTGGTTCCTTCTTCTTCACAGTTTCCTTTATTTTTCTCACTATAATTTCTTGTTCAACGTCCTTACATTCCACCTGCATTTTTTGAGTTAAAAAACTAATGGATACGTTAGTTACTTCTTCTAATTTTTGAACTGCTCTTTCCAATTCATTCGCACAATTCGCACAATCTAATCCTTTAATTTGAAATTTTAATTTCATACACTCTTCTCTCCTTTATGATTGATATGATTGACGGCAACTTCAAACACTTTTGTCACATGTTCATCGTCTAGGGAATAGTAGACTTCTTTGCCTTCTTTTCGGCACTTGACAATACCACTATTTCTCAAAGTCGCTAATTGATGAGAAATCGAAGACTTACTCATTGATAAAATATTTGCAATATCGCAAACACAAGTTTCTTTTTGATCAAGAACAAATAAAATTCGAAGTCGTGTTTCGTCTCCTATTAATTTAAAAAATGTAGCCAAATGTTTGAATGTAGTTTCTTTCGGCATTTCTCTACGAATTTGCTCTACCACTTCTTTATGGATTATATTACAATCACATATAAATTCATTCTTTGCCATCTCATCACATCTCTCTTTATTTTATTCTTTTAGTTGAATAAACGTTCAACTAATTATAGTATAATTGAATATTGATTCAATTGTCAAGTATTTTATTTGAATATCGAAAAAAGAATAGAAACCTCAATTCTATTTTCATCAAAAAAAAGATAGATCCAACTATCCTAATTTTTCAATTTCTTGTAAAGAAAAACCCGTTATCCTAGATATTGTATTCTCATCTAGTTTTTCATCTAACATTCTCTTTGCTATCTCAATTCGATTTTTCTGAGTTCCTTTTTCAATTCCTTGTTTGGTTGCTTTTTCTATTGCTTCTTCTAAAACAGACTCTCTTTCCAACTCTGCCCTTGAATACTCAGAATACATTTCAATTACCTCTTCATCTCGACTATATTGTTCTACTTTTTCCTCAAGTAAATCTCTTGCCTCTTTCTCCATTAAATCCTCTCCTAAAGCTTTCTCAAATTCTTCCTTCGTTGTTGCCATGATCACAGTGCACCATCTCGCTAACTTTGTTTCCTCTTTAGTGTAACAGATTTCTCTTGCTTTTTCCATATTTACTAAGTCAATTTGAAACTTTTTTGTAAGAATTTCCCCCTCCTCATTTGTTAAAAAATAACTTTCTTTTATTTTCTTTGTATTTTTTCCTCGCATCAAGTTAATTTGCAGTGTTCTTTTAATAGCTGTATATTTACTATAACTATCTTTTTTTCCATTAGATGTTTTTAACTTCAAACCTCCCGCATGCACTTTACAAGCAAATACTACATTTCGATTGATAATCCCATCTGACCTCTTATTTTGAAGTTCGATATTTATTTTTTCTCCCTCAATATCGACTAATAAATCAATTTGTTTATTTGATTCCTTTTTATTTTCAATAATTAAATTTCGACTCAGTATTTCAACTTGTCCTCTAATTTTCTTTAATGGAACTTCTAAATAACAAGATAAAAAATTTTCTAAGATAATCATATTATCAGGATTATTGAAAATATTACAAAATACATAATCGAAGGTAATTGGAACGATTTGTCCCTTTTCTAGTTTCTTTTCTCTTACTGTTTGGTTCATTTTTATCCTCTCCAAAGTGATTTTTTCCTCACTAGAACTCATTTTAAACGATTCCCTTCCCCTTGTAAAATAAGAGAAATGTTTTATTTGAACCAAAACTTTCATCGATATTTGAAATAAAGAAAACAGACTCTTTAAATCTGTAAAAGATACGACTTTAAAGAAGAGCATTTTTAGAACATAAAAAAATTAGAAATTTCTCTATTCTAATTTTTATCTAAAAACTTGATATTCAAGTGTTTTTGTAATCGTCATACGCCTATATTTTATACAAGCCCATCCCAGATTTCAAACTTCCATAATAAATCTTTTTTTCTATTATCTAGCCATAAAATTATTTCCATTTACCAAAGTGCAATTGACTCTCTATTTCAGGATAGTGTTGCTCTAATTCTTTTTCGTCCACATTCGCATATCCAATTCCAATAAACGCAGGAATCCTATAAGTAGCTGGTACTTTTAACTTCGCTTTTACAATGTCATGTTCCTCTTCTAATGGTATTCTCATAGAACAAGATAATCCTTCGGCAGTTGAAGCTAAAACTATATTTTCTATAACACACCAAATTGTGGCAAAAGGATTTAACTTAGAAACAGAAGCCCCATCTAATTCTTTCATTTTGAATACAGGAATTATGACATAAGGTGCCTCTTTTAACATTGTAAACTGTCTTGGCATAGCGTGAGCATACATCTTTTGACCAAGCGTAATCGGATAAGGTCTTGGAATATTCAAATACTTTTCAGCATCAAATTTATCAGCCATTTTTTTTGCATATTCAAAAACATATTCCTTTTCTTCATCTGTTTTTAATAAAATAAAACTCCAGTTACGATTATGATTCCAAGTAGGGGCTTTATTGCCTGCTTCTAAAATTCTTTTAATTGTTTCAAAATCAACCTCTTTATCTAAAAATTCTCTAATTGTTCTTCTTTTAGTAACTACATCATAAAATTCCATTTTTTATATCGCCTTTCTAAAAAATTTACTATCCAATTCTATACTAAATTACATATTCTCGACTTACAATTTATTTCTTACTATACTTTTTTAGGCTTATAGAAATTATCTTGATAGCCCTTTTCTAATTTTAAAAGTTCTATTTTTTTATCAATTCCTCCTGCATACCCAGTTAAACTTCCATTACTTCCTATTACTCTATGGCAAGGAACAATAATTGAGATTTCATTTCTGCTAACAGCTCCTCCAACGGCTTGAGCAGACATTCTTTTAAGACCTTTTCTCTTGGCTAAAATGTTTGCTATACTCCCATAAGTCATTGTCTTACCATACGGAATTGAATAAAGAATATCCCATACTTCCTTTTGAAAATCAGTTCCAATAAAATGAAGTGGTAATCTAAAATCTGGCTCCTTGCCACTAAAATAAATATCTAACCACCTTTTTGTATCTTTTAATATTGGCGTTTCTTTTTCTTCATGATTTTTCTCTAAATACAAACCAAAATACTTTTGTCCTACAAACCATAAACCAGTTAACCCAACCTCATCACTTGCCATCATTATTTCTCCTAACGGGGAATTATATTTACTTATATATTGCATACTTTCCTTCCTCCAAATTTATTAAAGAGGCGCTTAAAAGAACACCTTTAATAAATTTTTAAATAATAGAATCGCATTTTTTCTAATAATATTCTTTTCATTTTTTTTAATTCTCCATAGTTTACTTATTATCGATAGTATATGCTTAAATCATTTACTTCTAGAATGAAAATCAAATTCTATTTTATTCATAGTCAAAACCTTCTTTGTACACCAATGTACCTTAATTATTACATACCTTAAAGAAATTCAATTGAGTCACTTTAAAATTAATGTTTCTATACTATCAAAATTCTTCTATTCTCCCCTTATTCCTTATAAAAAAAACATTTTTTTTAGTCTAAATCTTCGCTCTTTTTTAAAAGTTCTTTTAAAACAAAATTTTCCTGAAATGCTTCACTTTTATAGTAAGCTTCGGCATCTATCTTTGCATGTTTTAAAATATCAAAATCTTCTTTTACATCTACTAATTTAAAAGCATGCATCCCACTTTGTTTAATTCCAAACAAATCTCCACTTCCACGAAGACGAAAATCTTCTTCACTAATTTTAAAACCATCTGTCGTTTTTGTAAGCACATTTAACCGTTCTGTTTCATAATTACTAATGAATATACAATAGGATTGCAATTCACTTCTTCCCACTCTTCCTCTTAATTGATGAAGTGCAGATAGTCCAAATCGATAGCTATCAAAAATCACCATCATCGTTGCATTTAAAACATTGACCCCCACTTCAATAACTGTGGTACTAATCAATATATCAATTTTTCCTTCTTGAAAATCAGCCATAACCGCTTCTTTTTCAATCCCCTTCATTTTCCCATGTAATACGCCCACTTTATAGTATTTTCCAAAAGCACGATTCATTTTTTGTTCAAGTTCCTCTACATTTTCCAAATTCATTTTGTCACTTTCTTCAATTAAAGGAGCAATTACATAAATTTGATGTTTCTTTTTTAATTCTTCCAGCATTCGAGTTAAGACCTCTTTTAAGTCCTCTTCTTTCTTTAAAAGTGTAATTGTTTCTTTTCTTCCACTTGGAGATGCTTTAATACTAGAAATATCCATATCTCCGTAAAGCGTCAATGTATACGTTCTAGGAATTGGTGTTGCACTCATATATAAAACATCTGGTGTAATTCCCTTATTTTTTAAATTTCCCCTTTGATTCACTCCAAATCGATGTTGTTCATCCGTAATCACCAGTCCTAAATTGTTATATATGACATTTTCAGTAAATAAAGCATGTGTTCCTATCACGATATCCGCCTCTTTATTTGCGATTTTTTCTAAAACTTCTTTTTTCTCCTTTGCTTTTAACTTTCCCGTCAACAAAACCGTTCGAACACCAAAGGAAGATAAAAATTTATTTACCGTTTCATAATGCTGTATTGCTAAAATTTCGGTTGGTGCCATTAATGTACTTTGATAACCACTTAAATAATTCATATACATACTCAAAATAGCAACAATTGTCTTCCCACTTCCTACATCCCCTTGTAATAGACGATTCATTCGTTTTGAACTTGTTAAATCCTGATAAATTTCCTCTACACTTCTTCTTTGATCACTCGTTAAAGTAAAGGGAAGTGTTTCTATTACCTTTTCTACTTCTTGAAAATCAATTGTTCTATATAAACCTAATTTTGTCATTTTATTCTCTTTTAACTCACTCATTTTCATCATAAACAAAAATAATTCTTCATATTTGGCCCGAGTTAAAGCTTTTTTTAATTGTGGTTCACTGGTTGGATGATGGATTTCAAAAATACTCTCTTTTTTATCCATTAAATGATATTTTTCTACATATTCTTTTGGAATATAGTCCACCACATAAAAATCTTTTTCTAACACTTGATCAATCCATTGCGCTAATTTCGGTATTGTAATTCCATTTGTTGTATGATAAATGGGTTCTATGGTTTCTTTAAGTAAGGTTGAAAAACGAACTTCTGAGGCAACAACATTGCGCATATTTTTATCGATTTTCCCAAATACAGTAATCTTAGAACCTATTTTCAAATTTTGTTTTAAATAGGCTCGATTAAAAAGGGTCACCGTTAAAATACGTGTCCCTGTATTTAAGGAAAAAGAAAGTTTATTTAAATTTTTATGAATATAAAAGATTTTTGGAACCGTTTCGATTACACCATCAAGTATTACTTTATCACTCGTTAATTTTTCTAAATCACTTCTTTTTATCAATTGATAGCGATAAGGATAATATTCAATTAAATCCTCCTCACTTTCAATACCTAATTTTTTAAGTAAAGTTAAAGACTTCTCTCCAATTCCCTTCATCTCTTTTAATTTCGCCATAGCACACCTCTTATCCTTATTATAGTAAACGTTTGTTTGTGTGTCAATAATGAATTTGATTTTTTTCTTTTAAAAGAAAAGGATTATTCTTATAATGAAACGAAACTACATTTTCAAGCACCTGAGCCATATTCACTTCTTTTTTTATTTTTATATAATATCTATTTTTATCAAAATAAACCGCACAATTTTTCAATATTTCTCTAGGAAGTTGTAATACATCCTCTACTTCGTAAACAAAGTCTCCTTCTATCAACTCCATACGCATTTCTATTTCATCTTCATAATAATCAAAATATTCTAAAGCATCTTTTTTTAATTCTAAAACAAGCCCATAATACGTATCTTTATAAACCTTTACCTCATAAAAGCCTTGTATATCTATTGAATAATAGTATTTTAAACGTAAAAGAATATTTTTTAGTTCTTTTTCTACTTGATCCATTGCATTAAAATCGATTTGAAAAGTCGGAAGATAAAGAAGAATATTTTTATCTTTCTCTGTAATTACTTTCATGAAATCACCTAATACTAGTGTATGAAAAAAGAACTATTTAGAGCCTAAATAATTCTTTCAATTTTTTCATGAATCTCCGATTTTCCTGTTTTTGTTACATTTGAGAAGACGACAAAATCATCTCCTACTCCAAGCTCTAAATCTGTTAAAATCACATTTCTTTGCATTTGATGTTTCGTAATCCCTACTTTATCTGATTTCGTAGCTACAACTGTAACTGGTAGTTTATAATATTTTAAGAAATTATACATCATTATATCATCCTCAGATGGCTTATGTCTAAAATCAATAAGCATAAAAACTTGTTTTAAATTATCACGGCTAATTAAATAATCTTCCATCATCAAACCGAATTTTTTTCGCTTTTCCTTGCCAAGATTGGCATATCCATATCCAGGTGCATCCACTAAATAAAAACTGTCATTTACAAGATAAAAATTAATGGTTTGTGTCTTTCCCGGACTTGCACTTGTTCTCGCATAATTTTTACGATTGATTAATGTATTAATAAAACTACTTTTTCCAACATTACTTCGCCCCACCAATAAAAATTCAGGTTTGCCATCTGTTGGATATTGACTACGTCTTACTGCACTTATTTTTAAATCTACAGAATTTATTTTCATGCTTACACCTTCTCTTGTCTTTTTATTATAACATATTTCCTACCTTATTTCTAGGCCGTTTTTCCCTTTGGAAGATTCTCTTTTCTTTTTTCTATCTCTTGATAAAAAAGTTCAATTCCATCTTGAATAAAAATTCCATCTCTTTGATAGATTTCCCTTAAATCAGAATATATCTTATAAGATATATTCATGTTTATGGAATAAACATTAACTCCAAAAAATGCAACATGATGATGAAATTCATTTTCAAAAGTAGAACGCATATCTAAAATGGTTGTAATCTGATTCTTACTTAAATTTTGGGGAAGATAGATAACACTTGCATATTTTCCATCTATTCTCCCTGCATTGATTAATAAAAGCATATTTCTTTTAGAAAGTTCCTCTGCAAAACCATCTATTGTAAATCGACTTGGCATTTCTAAATGAAATTCTTTAAAAAATTCTTCTAATACATCAATATGCTGCTTCACATTTCCATGCTTTGTTCTGGTAATGAATTCTCCATCTTGCTCATGTCCTTCGCCAGGAAGAACCCATACCAAATCCGAAATATGCATCTTACACCTCCTAAAAAATTATCCCTCAATTTCAAAGGAACATTTTGTTTTTAAGTATACACTAGCATCGGTTAATTGTCTATATAAAGAAGGAAGTTCTTTTTTTAAAAAATCCAAATCTTCAAGTATTGCATAAGCTGTATCTTTTTTCATACGAAAAAAACAGTCATCCTCCTCTAATAATTCTTTTATCATTTTATATTTTTTTAAGTCTTCTATATTACATAAACTAATTTTTCGATTTACAATTTTTCTTAAATTCTCTAATAGTTCCATCCCTTTTTATCCTCCAAATTTTTTTCAAATTTTTCACTTGGTATAGAAAGGATACCCATTTTTTTCATATTTCTCAAATCTAGGTTACTAAGAGCAATCCCACCTTTTTGCTCTTCAAACAAATAATATGTATCCCCATACGCATGACAACCTGTTAAATCGACTATTAAAACAGAACGATGCTTTCCTTCATACTTTTTATAACAAGTTACACAAGAAACTTCCTTTTTTCTAGTATCAGCGACACTTACCTCTATCATTGTACGAATATATTCTGTATAGTCAAGAGAAGAAAGTTGGTGACTCGCATCAAACTTAGATAACTCTTCCATCACCTCTACTAGATTCTGTTCTTTATTAGGACTCATTTTTTTGAGAAAACGATATTTTTCTTCTAAATCTTTTCTATGTTCTTCTACCTTTTTTTGATATTCTTCTTGTTTTTTATCAGCATTTAAAACCGCAGCATGAATATCATTTTCTGGGTTAAGTGCTTTAAATCCAACTGTTTTTAATCCGATTTTAACTCTAGTAATATCACTTACATAGTAATTTTCCCCTATCTGAGTTCCTTTTTCTGTAGCATTCGCCTTTACTACAAGTCCCTTATATAAAAATAG
Source organism: uncultured Bacilli bacterium (assembly GCA_910578745.1). Lineage (GTDB taxonomy): Bacteria > Bacillota_I > Bacilli_A > RF39 > UBA660 > CATOJL01. Next base: position 2,454 of record CAJTSN010000024.1, on the reverse strand, counting down.
GGCCGATTTTTCTTTTCCAGAAGAAACAACCGCATCGATTCCTACTCTTCGAAGAAGAGTGGCATAAATGGCAGCAAAACTTTTTTCCTTTGCAATCGTTCGATTTTGCTCCTCTATTTTTTTGGGTTGCGCTAAAAAAGAATCATCTATAGTGACTAATTTACAAAGTTCCATATAAATACTTCTTGCAACAACAAAAGTATCTTCATGTAAATTCACCTTTTTTAAGACTTCTTTTTCTAAAGTAGGATCAATTTTTACTTCATATCTTTCTCCAGTCAATATTTCATTATGTGGCGTTTCAAAAATAAATTGACTCTTTATGGTTTTGATTCTATCTTCCTTATGCCTTTGTAAAGAAAGATGATTCTCTTGATAAAAGTTTTGCATATCTAAAATAGACTGTATATATTCATCTAAAGGAAGCTCTTTAAAGTATTCTCTAAATTCATTAAAATGTAAAAATTTATGAAAGACTTCTTCATCTGCTAAAATAGAGTTGATAACTTTAAAAGGTATTTTTGGTTTACTTTGATTCAAATACTCTTCATAAGAATATTCTCTAAAGTCATCTTTTAAATTTCCTTTATAATACGAATTTATATAATTCATCTTTTCAAAATATTTTTTAGATAATGCATCATCATGTTTTATATAATAATCCATTAAAGTATTCAAACTATAAATATAATCCAATTGATCAATTTCCTTAAATAAATCTTTTTCTTTATCAAAGTTCATAATAAACTTTCTGAAAATGGTATCATCTTTTAAAATAGACTCTAAAGTTCTTAAAGATATTTCTTTATTTATTCTCGTTAATTCACCCATATATCTCTCCCCAGTTATTCTATTATTTTTATTATACCATAGTTTTAAGTTTCCTAGCATCACAAATGTAAGATTTTAACATTTTTCAATATATTTATTATTTTTGTTATTATTTACAATTAAATTTTAACTATTTACTACAAAAAAACTTAAGGAAAATGATTCTATTAATCTTTTTTTCTTATTATGTAACCTTATAATGGGTTTCTATTCGTTCAACCTCGATTTTGTTCCACACTTCATAAAGCTCACACCTCATATTTCTCTAACACTTCGTCGATATGTGCGTGTGTAGTGGACTTTCACCACCTAGGTAAATCCATGCATAGCACAAAAAAAGTGACTTCTCATCACTTTTTGTCTAATCATAAGCTATAACACCTGATAAGTAAAATGTACTTGCTCGAGTAGAAATAGGACAATTCCCACTTCCACTTCCTTCATTAAATGTTTTAACTGTGAAACTCAACTTACTACCATCAACTTCACAGTCTGTTACTGTATCTGTATACGTATTCATTGAATTCGTTGTAGATAGATAAAAATCATTTGCTATATTCTTCGTATACCAATAATCAGTTCCACCTCGTGTCATTCTAAAATTTGCATCCCAACGGTCTCCTTTATCTGTTGCATAATTTCCAGTTAAATTTACATGGCAAGAATAAAGAGTTGTTGGAGAAAATCCTAAGTCAATTGTATAATAAATCGTTGAGTTTGGTGATCCCATACTTTTCCATGTTCCATAGCTAAACGTTTTATCAGACACAGTTACTACTTTATTTTTAAATTCATACGTTTTTCCCTTCATTCCTGTTCCTGTAATTTTTTGTCCATTTACATAGGCGGTCTTTCCATTTGAAATATCTGACGCTGTTGCGGTTGCATCACTTGTATCAATTCCTGTTTCTCCTGTACCTGTAATTCCTAATACAGTTTGTCCTTTTAATAGCTTACCTGCTGTTAATCCGATCGCACTAGCTACATTTGCATTGCTTGCATATACTTCTGAGGAATTGGCTGTACTAAAATGATTTTCAGCTGGATAATATCCATATGGGAAAACCATATATACATTACTTGCATTGGCACTTACTTTTGTTGCTTGACTCGAACCATTTTTTAATGGCATCGTTCCTGTAATTTTCTTTCCTCCGACTAAAGCGGTCTTATCTTTTAATATTTGAGCAGCTGTTGCATTCCCTTGATTCGACTTCGTGTATAAATCATTTAAAGCTCCTTCTACGGTAGCCTGATTATTTTTTCCATAACTGACTCCATTCGATGGTGGATTACTACTTGCTGCTTTTGTCCCTAGTACTCCTATCATCATACATAGTAATAGGACTTCACATCCTATTACTATTTTATGTTTACTTTCTTTCATTTCTTTTCACCTTTTCTTCCTATTTAAACTTACTATATAAATCATCTAATGCTTGTTCTACATTACTCTTTCCATTATTTGTATATGTTACTTTACTTGCTGGATAGAAGATATTTGATAATGTTCCTGTCGCTGCTCCACTATAGTTATTTCCATCTCCTACATATGCTTTAATGGATAAGGCATCTTTTGTATAGTATCCTTCTGTATAATTGACTTGGATATTTCCACTTACT
>CAJTSN010000023.1:19080-26737 GCA_910578745.1 uncultured Bacilli bacterium | reverse complement strand
TATCAATCGAAATGTGGTGTTTGCTTGTAAGGTGCACGCAGGACAATTAAAGTTAAGAAAAGAAATGGAAAAAAGGGGAAGTTATAACCGATATAATGCGATTAAGAAGACGTTACAAATCAATTTAACAAGAAATACAAATGAGAGGCATGTAAAAGAAAGTTATTATTTAACAAATGAAAAAGGAAAAATCTTGACAGAAAAGTTACAAATTGATTTAGTAGATATGGAAATGGCTAAAAAAATTTGTTATACTAAAAGTGAAAGTAAGTTATCTCGTTGGTGTACGGCGTTTTTAGCGACAACAGAAGAAGAATTTGAAAAAGCGCTCGGTGAAGATTTAATGGAAGAGGAAGCAAAAGAGTTGTTAACAGAAGAGGTAACCAAATATAGTCGAGAGGAAGAAGTGGTTGAAATGTATTCAGAATATTCAAGGGAAGAGTTAGAAAGACAGTCTGTTTTTGAGGAAAGACTTGAAAAGGAAACCAAAAAAGCAATAGCCAAGGGATTGGAGCAAGGAATTACTCAAGGGATTGAACAAAACCGAATCGAAATTGCAAAGAACATGATAGAGGATCATATGGATATAGAAGATATTATGAGATATACGAAGTTATCTATGGAAGAAATTGAAAAACTAAGGTAGAGTTTTCTATCTTTTTTTGATGTATAAATTTAAAAAGGATTCTGTTATTTTTTTAGATACATAAAATTAGGTCTATTTTCAATAATAATTGTATTTATAGCAATTTCACTTTAAATATAGTATAATGAATATATACTTAAGGGAAATAGTTAAAATAAATAAAGGAGAGTAGGTGAAGCATGTATAGAAATACATATGTAGAAATAAGGGAGGATATAATCAAAGATAATATTAAAGAAATAAAAAAGGCGTATCCTGATTATACGTACTATATTGGTGTGGTAAAAGGAAATGCCTATGGGCATGGGGTTTATGTTACAAAAAAAATGAAAGAAGCAGGAATTAATTATTTTGCGACATCTTCTTTAGAAGAAGCGATAGAAGTACGAAAATATGATAAAGATACTCCCATTTTGTGTCTAGAACCCATTGACGCAAAATATATAGAAGACATTTTAAAGTATAAAGTAACTGTTACGATTGATAGCCTTTTTTTAGCTGAACAATATAGTAATAGTTTATTTAAAGGAAAATTAAAGGTCCATTTAAAACTGGATACAGGAATGAATCGTTTAGGAATGAAAACAAAAAAGGAACTAAAAGAAGTCATCTCTCTTTTAGAAGAAAAGAATTCCTTTTTTATCGAAGGCATTTATACCCATATGGCAACAACTGGAATTCATGACATCTATTACGATAAACAAGTGAATACTTTTTTAGAACTGATAGAGGAGATTGATTTAAATAAAATACCAATTGTTCATTTAGGGCGCTCTCTAACTCTTGTAAATCATCCAAAATTGGATTTCGTAACAGGAGTACGTTTAGGTATTATTTTATATGGATTTAATGGTTCAATTTCTATTCGTGGAGGTTTTAAAGGTTGGCTCAGTGAGAAAAAAAGAGAGCAATTTTTGAAGAAATATCATGTTAGTCAAACGATAAGACAAAATGATTTAAAGTTAAAAACAGCCTTTTGTCTTTATACAGAAGTGATGAGTTTAAAAAAAGTAGAGAAAAATGAATTTGTTGGCTATGGGGCTCACTTTGTAACAAATAAGGATATTCTTGTTGCAACCATTCCAATTGGATATGCAGATGGAATGAAAAAAAGTTTAAAATATGTTTCCATTCATGATAAAAAATATACTATTATTGATGTATGTATGGATATGACGATGATTTTAGTGGATGAAAATGTAAAATTACATGATAAAGTGGAAATCTTTGGAAATACTATTAGTATAAAAGAAGCATCAAAAAATATAGGGGAAAATGCGTATCATCTTTTTATAGGCGTTACTTCTCGGGTTCCACGAATATATCAAGAGAAAATAGAGATTAAATATTAGAGGAAGTGGTTCTATGGACTTTGAAGTTTTAATTATGGGAAGTGATGCCAATGCGTATTATATGGCAAGATGTTGTTATGAAAAATATCATAAAAAGGCACATTTAATAGGAGCTTATTACCGAGCATTTACAAAATATTCAAATATTTTAACTATTGAATATGACAAAGAAATTTGGAATGAAGAAGGATTTTTAAATGCACTTAAAAGGTATAGAAAAACACATGAAGGAAAAATTCTTTTAATTGTATCGAATGAAACATATGCTGAATTTATAGCAAAAAATCGTGAAGAACTAAAAAAAGACTTTTATTTTAACTATCCAAGTATAGAGATTATCAAAAGTTTGACAACGAAAGAACTTTTTTACAAAACCTATGAAAATTCTTGTCTAGATTTTCCAAAAACGCTTTATTATGATTGTCAAAAGAAGGAAAAAATGGAATGTGATTTCAGTTATCCTTTGATTGTAAAGCCTTCTAATGTTGTAGAATATAATCATATTGAATTTGAAGGAAAGAAAAAAATTTATAAAGTTTCATCTGAAAAAGAACTAAATGAAGTGATTCATTGGATTCAAGAATCAGGTTATCAAGATACCCTTATCATTCAAGAGTTTATTCCAGGAGATGATTCTCATCTTTTTGATGCGGTTGTCTATGCGGATAGAAATAAAAAGGTTTCTTTGATTTCTTTTGCCCAAATTGGGTTACAAGAACATGCTTCTAAAATGGTTGGGAATGCTGCCATTTTAATCAATGGCTATAATACCTATGATGGGAATGTAGAAAGCATGACAGAGAAAATAAAGACATTTATGGAAGAAATTGGCTATATGGGATTTGCAGAATTTGATATGAAATATGATGAGAGAGATCATAAGTTTAAAGTATTAGAGATTAATGCCCGGCAAGGAAGATGTAGTTACTATATTAGTACAGTAGGCTTTAATTTAGTAGAAACGATGGTAGATGATTTGCTTTTAGAAAAAGATAAGCCCTATCATTTTATACAAGAGGAAGTTCTTCTTTCCTTTGTACCTAAAAAAGTAGCTAAAATGTATATTAAAAATGAGGCATTTAAAAAGAAGGCGTTGGCAAACTGGAGGCATCATGTAAATCCGATGAAGTGTAAGATGGACAAGTCTTTTTTAAGAAAAATTTTACTTTTAAAATTAAGAAAACGTTATATGGAAGAATATAAAAATGGATATTGGAAAGATTAGGAGGAATTCCTATGTGTGGATTTGTAGGATTTGTGGATAAAGAAAAGAAGAAAGAAAAAGAAAAAATAATAAAAGATATGGCAGATGTGATTATACATAGAGGTCCTGATAGTGAAGGTTATTATACAGATGATACGATTGCTTTAGGTTTTAGACGTCTTTCTATTATTGATTTAGAAGGGGGAAGTCAGCCTATCTATAATGAAGATAAAACGAAAGTCATCGTATTTAATGGGGAAATTTATAATTATGAGGTTTTACGAGAGGATTTGATAAAAAAGGGGCATATTTTTACAACGAAAACCGATACGGAGGTTTTACTACATGGTTATGAAGAATATGGAGTAGAAATTCTATCAAATTTAAGAGGTATGTTTGCTTTTGTTATTTATGATTTGAAAACAAAAGAGGTGGTAGGAGCTAGAGATCATTTTGGAATTAAGCCATTTTATTATTATTTAACCGAAGATGAATTTCTATTTGCATCTGAAATTAAAGCTATGTTAGCGCACCCTCATTTTATAAAAGAAGTTAATAAAAAGGCATTAAAAATGTATTTAATCTTTCAATATTCTGTATTTGAAGAGACTTTCTTTAAAAATGTGTATAAATTAAAACCGGGTCATTATTTTACTTATAAAGATGGAAAATTTGAAACAAAACAATATTTTCATGTTTCTTTTGATAAAGTAGAAAAGCCTTATTTGAAATATAAAGAAGAGATGAAAGAGGTATTAGAAGAGTCTATAAAATACCATCAAATGACTTCGGATGTGGAAGTAGGTTCTTATTTAAGCGGGGGAGTTGATTCTTCTTATGTTGCAGCAGTCGCTCATCCTGACAAGACCTTTTCTGTGGGATTTGATGTTCAAAATGAAGGGAAATTTACTTTTAATGAAACGACATACGCAAAAGAACTATCAGAACTTTTAAATATAAAAAATACAAGTGAATTAATTTCAAGCGATGACTTTTTTCATTATTTGCCAACGGTACAATATTATACGGATGAACCACATGCGAATTTATCCACCGTTCCTCTTTATTTTTTATCAAAATTAGCTAGAAAACAAGTGAAAGTGGTTTTATCAGGAGAGGGTAGCGATGAAATGTTTGCTGGATACAACGAGTATTATGAGCCAAATGTCATTCGACTTTATCTAAAACTTCCTCAGTTTTTAAGAAAATCATTTGCATCTATATCAAAACCTCTTCCTCATTTTTCGGGAAAAAATACAATTATGAAATGCGCAAAACCAATTGAAGAAAGATATATTGGACATGCTTTTGTTATGACAGAAGAAGAGGCAAATGAGGTTTTATGCGATGAACTTAAGGATAATATGAAAATTCAGGATGTGTTAAAACCTTATTATGATAAAGTAAAAGATAAAGATGATATTACAAAGAAAATGTATATCGATTATCATTTTTGGTTACCTCAGGATATCTTGTTAAAAGCAGATAAAATGACTATGGCAAATTCCTTAGAACTTCGAGTTCCACTCCTTGATAAAGTCTTATTTGAACATGCATCTAAAATTCCAACGAAATATCTTATTCATGATAAACAGACGAAATATATTTTTCGGGAAATTGCGAATGAAAAAATGCCTGATGATTGGGCAAGAAGAAGAAAATTAGGATTTCCTGTTCCTTTTTCAAAATGGCTAAAAGAAGAAAAATATTATAAGATGGTCAAAGAAATGTTTGAGGAAGAATATGTATGTAGCTTTTTTGATCAAAAGAAAATTTGTACTTTATTAGAAGAACATTATAAAGGAGAGAAAAATTGGGGAAGAAAAATATACAATATTTATATTTTCCTAATTTGGTATAAAAAATTCTTTCTAGAAATTAGGTGATAAGATGTGTGGAATTGCAGGATATATAGGAAAAAATCCAAGTGAAAAGATTCTAAAAAAAATGACAGATCGCATTGCTTATCGAGGACCAGATCAAGAAGGCTTCTATGTAGATGATAAAATTGCTCTTGGACATAGACGTCTTTCAATTATTGATTTAGATGCGGGAAGTCAACCCATTTATAATGAAAATCAATCTATCGTAATCGTCTTTAACGGGGAAATTTATAATTACAAAGAATTACGAGAGGAACTTATAGAAGATGGACATCAATTTGTAACCAAAACGGATACAGAAGTTTTAGTCCATGGTTACGAAAAATGGGGATGTGAAGTAACGAAATATTTAAGAGGTATGTATGCCTTTGCTATATGGGATAAAAATAAAGAAGAACTTTTTTTAGCTCGCGATGAATGGGGAATAAAACCACTTTATTATTATCAAAATGAGGAAACCTTTTTGTTTGCTTCCGAGATGAAAGCTTTTCTGGATCATCCTATATTTATAAAAGAATTAAATAAAGAAATTTTATCCGCTTATTTATGTTTTAATGCAACACCAACAAAGGAAACGTTCTTTAAAGGTGTTTACCGACTAGAACCAGGGACACAATTGATATTCAAAAATGGAAAGAAGAACGTGGAAAGATTTTTCTCTCTACGATTTGAAGAAACAGAAGACGATATGGATACGATTGTAGAAAAGATAAAAACAGCCCTTGAAAATTCTGTTAAGTATCATGAAATTGCGGATGTAGAAGTTGGGTCTTTTCTTTCAAGTGGTATTGATTCTTCTTATTTGGTTTCTCTTGCACGGCCAGATAAAACTTATACCGTTGGATATGATAATCCAAAGTATGATGAAATTGGCTATGCCAAGGATTTAGCAGATAAACTAGGAATTCAAAATTATTCAAAAAAAATAACGAAAGAAGAATATATGGAAGCTTTTCCTAATATTATGTATCATATGGATGAGCCATTAGCAGACCCCTCAGCTATTGCTTTATATTTTGTTGCTCAAATTGCATCGCAAGATGTGAAAGTGGTGCTTTCTGGAGAAGGTGCGGATGAGTTATTTGCAGGCTATAATTCTTATCAAGAGGAAGTCGATCAAGGTTGGTATATGAAAATACCTTATCCTATTCGGCATATTCTTTCAAAAATTGCCTCTTGTTTTCCAGAGGGAAGAGGGTTTAACTTTCTTTATAGAAGAGGTCTTAAATTGAAGGATCATCATATTGGACTTGGACGAGTCTTTCAAGATAAAGAAGCCATGGCCATTGTAAAAAATAAAAATCAGATTTCTACAAAAGAGATAACCGCTTCTATTTATAAAGAATATGAGGGAAACTCTACACTTGTTCAAAGACAGGCTATTGATTTTTACTTTTGGTTGGTTCGAGATTTCTTGCACGCAGTTGATAGAAATACGATGATGTTTGGTTTAGAAGCCCGTACGCCCTTTTTAGATAAAGAGGTATACGAAGTAGCTAGAAAACTACCTATTTATGCGAAAATAGATAAAAATACAACAAAAAAGGCTTTGCGTTTGGCTGCTAAAGATGTCATTCCCAATGAAGCTTATAAAAAGAAGAAACTAGGATTCCCTGTTCCTCTTAGAGAATGGATAAAAGAGGAGGAAATGTATCAAAAAATAAAAATTGCTTTTGATTCAGAAATTAGTTTAGAATTGTTTGACAATAAAAAAATTATGAAATTATTAGAAGAACATAAAAGGGGAAAGAAAGACAATTACAAAAAGATATGGACAATCTATACCTTTATCGTGTGGTACCAAGTATTTTTTAGTTAGGGGCAGATGGAATTTGAAAGAGGATATTCTTTATTTTATTGAATTTATTAATGATTTAGTAGATGATGAATTTATGGAATCCATTGGATATGTAAGAGCAAAGGATTATTTTCAAAGTGGAGGTTGTTATGAATTTGCTTGTATTTTATCTCACTATTTACCACAAAGTAAAATGATGATAAGACATGATTTGAAACATTTAGCTATTTTTTATAATGGAAATATTTATGATTCGTATGGTCTTTTAAAAAAACAGGACTTTCGTGATTTACAGGCACTAGACTATAGTTATATTGAAGATGAAGCTTTTTATGGAAGATTAGAGATAAGAATTGAAGGTAGAAAGCCTTCAGATGTTATAATAGAAGAAATTGAAAAATGTAGAATTGGACCATTATTAGAAAAAATAAAGCAATAGAAGAAAAGTATGATTTCTTCTATTTATAAAGAGGTGATTCGAGTGTTAAAAGAGGTTTTAAACAAGTATGGATTTATGGAAGAAGATATCTATTTTTATGGATCCGATAAGGCAAAACTTTCTTTAAAAAAGAAGGAAACAAAAAAAGGAAAATTGATTTTAATGACTTCTATAAATCCAACTCCTTATGGAGAAGGAAAAACAACGATGAGTATAGGGCTTACTGATTCTTTATGTGCATTAGGCAAAAAAAGCATTGTGGTTCTTCGTGAACCTTCTTTGGGGCCTGTGTTTGGAAGAAACGGTGGGGCTTGTGGGGGTGGAGAAAGTAGCAT
>CAJTSN010000023.1:11592-19070 GCA_910578745.1 uncultured Bacilli bacterium | reverse complement strand
GAACCAGAAAATGCGATTAATCTCCACTTTACAGGTGATTTACATGCAATTACTTGTGCGAATAATTTAATTAGTGCTGCCATTGATAACCATCTATTTCAGGGAAATGATTTAGAAATTGATATAAATTCGATTGTATTTGAAAGGTGTATTGATTTAAACGATCGTTCACTACGTGAAGTTGAAATTCAAATAAAAAAAGATGTAAAGCGAAAAGAGCACTTTGTGATTACAGCTGCCTCTGAATTGATGGCAATTTTATGTTTAAGTAAAGATGAAAAAGACTTATATAGACGAATTGAAAATATTTATATTGCTAAGAATAAAAAGGGTGAAAATCTTTATGTGAAAGACTTACATTGTACAGATGCCATTTGTATTTTATTAAAAGACGCTCTTTTACCGAATGCCGTTTTAACACACGAGGGAAATTTAGCGCTTGTTCATGGTGGACCATTTGCTAATGTAGCGCATGGGTGTAGTTCTTATGTATCGCTTGAACTTGCGCTTTCTAAGGCGGATTATGTAATTACAGAAGCTGGCTTTGGCTCAGATTTAGGAGGCTTTAAATTTGTGGATCTACTAACAAGACAGGGAATCCCTTTAGATTTGGCGCTTCTAAATGTAACGATTCGTGCTTTAAAATATAATGGGGATGGCGATTTAAAAAAGGGAATTTGTAATTTAGAGTTTCATATAAAAAATATGAACACGTTATGTTCAAATCTCTTAGTTGTTTTAAATCAATTTGAAGATGATTTAGAAGAAGATATTTCTTATATAGAAACGTATGTAAATCAAAAAGGCATTCCCTTTACAACTTCGACAAGTTTTAAAGAGGGAAGCAAAGGAGCTATCGAATTTGGAAAAAAAGTAATTGCCTGTATGAATGAGAAAATGGAAAAGAAGTATTTATACTCTTTAGAAGACTCTTTATCTACTAAAATTGAAATCGTTTTGCACCATTTAGGGGCAAATAAAATAGAGTATACAGAAGAATCACAGAAAAAAATAGAAGAATGGAAGAATCTTCCTTATCCTATCTGTATAGCAAAAACTCCTATGTCGATTTCCGATGATGAAAAAAAGCTAGGTTACCCTAAGGACTACACGGTTACTGTACGTGATGTAAAGTTATGTAATGGTGCAGAATTTATTGTCATTTACTTAGGCAATATCTTGACACTTCCGGGATTATCTAAAGATGCTAGACTTTATAGTATGAAAATGGAAGATTATAAAAAGTAAAATAGTTTTATAAAGAACATAATCTGTGTATACAGGTAATATTGTTCTTTTTTTGTTTATACTAAAAAGGGTGATTAGATGAAAACAATTTTGTTTACTGGAGCTAGAAGTGGGATTATAAGTGGAGTGATTGATAAATTAAAACGTAAAAAATATGAGATTTATGTAACGGTTCATACCGATACACAATTGGAAGTTGTCAAGGAGAAATATAAGAAAGATAAAAATATTCATTGTATGAAAATTGATGTAACAGAAAAACAAGATAGAGAAAAATTGCTCTATTTGGATATTGATATATTGGTTTGTAATGGTGCAGTTGGCTATGGAGGAAGTATCTCAGAGATGGATATGAAACTGGTTCGTCAAAATTTTGAAGTGAACGTTTTTTCTAATTTTGAACTTGTTCAAATTGTGCTTGAAAAAATGATAGAAAAGAATAAAGGAAAAATTATTTTCATGTCTTCTTTAGCTGCCATTTACCCGATTCCTTTTTTAGGGAGTTATTCAGCAACGAAAGCAAGTATTTCTGCATTAGCGCTTACCTTAAGAAAAGAATTAAAGTACCTACATTCGAAAATAGAAATTGCTGTGATCGAACCAGGACTATATCATACTGGATTTAATCAAGTCATGTTTCAAAACAAATATGAATGGATGGACATAGACTCTTATTTTTCTATGTGTATGGATAAAATACGAAGAAAGGAAAAGTTATTAGAAAAATATGTTGAGAAGAAAAGCTTACATTCCATTGAAAAAAGAATTTTAGAATCTATTAAAGAGAAACATCCTTGTTCTATTTATAGAGCCCCTTTTTTACAAACTGTCTTTGCTAAAACTTATCAAATATTCTTTGAATAAGTTTTTTTTTGTTTCTTTTTTGATAAAAGAATCGATACATGTTATAATGAAAAAAAGAAAGAAGGTACGAATATGGAAAAAATAGAAAAAGCGAGAGAATTTTGTAAAGAAGTAAGAGAACTTGCTTTAAAATATGATCTTCTTTTTTTGTAGTTACAGATGGTGCGAGCGCTACACACACAGCTGGATGTGAGGCTGTAAAAAATGCAAGAGAAAATCATAAGAAATGGGAATTAGAACATCAATTTGATCCAGAAGAAGATTGGTCGGAAGAAAAGGAGTAATATTCCAAAAATGAATCGTAATCTGTTTATAAAAAGAATTTATTTGGAAAAAGAAAAAATAAAGGAATGGGATACTTATCCTTTTTCTATAGAAGCTGTAAAAAATTTAGATAGTATTTCTTTTCATGCACCTGTTACTTTTTTAATAGGAGAAAATGGGGTTGGAAAATCAACTTTAATTGAAGCTTTGGCTGTTCTTCTTGAATTAAATGCTGAGGGTGGAAGTCAAAATTTTCGTTTTAGTACTCAAAATACAACTTCTAATCTTTCCGATTATTTAGGAATGGAGACATACAATCGCCCAAAAACGAAATTCTTTTTAAGAATGGAGAGTTTTTATAATTTTTCTACTGAGGTAGAACGCTTGGTAAAAGAAGATGGATTTTCTGAACTTCGTGAAGTATATGGTGGAAATCTACATGCTTGTTCTCATGGGGAATCTTCTCTTAAAATCGTTCAAAATCGATTTGTCGATCATGGACTTTATATATTAGATGAACCTGAGGCAGCACTATCGATTCAAAGTCAAATGAAACTTTTATGTTTAATTGATGATTTAGTCAAAAAAGGAAGTCAATTTATTATTGCAACACATTCTCCTATATTGATTCGTTATCGAAATGGAGAGATATTGGATTTAGAAAACCATTTTGAAAAAGTAGAATATAAGAATACAGCCATTTATCAAATGTATAAAATGTATTTAGATATTCCAGAAAAAATGCAACAAAAATTATTCGATGAATGATTTAGATGATTCGATTAAGGAGAATATTCCAATTACTTCTGAGTGTCAAGATAAATTTTCTAAATTTGTGGATTATCTTTATTCTTATTTTTATAAAAAATATCCTGAGTGGATTTCAATCGAATTGTTATGTAGTCCACCATTACCTGATGCATTTAAAAGTGAAGTACAATCTGTGTTTGTAGAAGAACATATCGAACATTTAGAAGACTATTGTAAGATTAAGAAATAGTCTTTTTTCTTATAAAAATGTTTCTTTTATAGAAAAAAACATTTAAAATAGAGATAGAAGGAATTGAAACTATATGAAGATAAATTATTACAATGAAAACGATAAAAAAAATAAAACGCTCATCTTTATTTGCGTTCTCCTAATGCTTTTTGGTATTTTATTTTGTATTTATCACTCGAAAGAACATATAGATATTGGATTTATTCTCTTCTGTGGTATATGGAATCTCCTTTTAGGAATTTTATTGTTATTTTTAGTGAAACAGTATAAAAAATATAAAGAACAAAGAAACATGAATTTATTTATTATGCAACAAGGAGAATGTATCAAAGGAAAAATTATTTCGATTTATGATAACTATATAGAGGGAAATACACGAGGAATACATAATGTAACGGCGAAAATAGCTTATACGATTCATCATGAAGAAAAAATAGTTGTGGTGGATAGGTTATGTATCCCTATAAAACATATAAAGAAATATGAAAATAAAATAGTAGACATTTATATCTACAAGAATATGAATTATATTGATATCGTAAATTAAAGAGGATGTGAAGTTATGACGTTAGATGATTTAAAAACGGAATATGATAAATTACAGATAAAATATGGGGCGAAGGAATTAGATTCCATTTATAATGGTGGATGTGATAAAAATCCAGATATTTGTTTTGTATTTATGAATCCAACGGGTAGAAATATTGCAAGTGATAAGGCTTGGACAGGGAGAAAATCTCCTTGGCTTGGAACAAAAAATATATGGAAATTATTTTATCAAGTGCATTTATTAAGTGATGCTACTTATCATCAAATTTTAAGTAAAAAACCAAAGGATTGGGATTATGACTTTTGTGATTATGTATATAATGAAGTGTATAACAATCATATATTTATTACCAATTTAGGAAAATGTACACAAGTCGATGCACGAGCTTTAACAGATGATGTATTATCAAAATATCTTGATTTATTATTTAAAGAAATTGATATTATTCAACCTAAAATTATCATTACTTTTGGTAATCAAGTGAGTTCGATTATTTTAAATAAAAAAATAGCAGTATCCGAAAATAGAAAGAAGAGTCATGATTTAACAATTTATAATAGAACATACAAAGTATATCCCGTTTATTACCCCGTTGGTAATGGAATATTTAATATGGATAAATCCATTGAAGATATTCAATGGATTATCAAAAATGAAATAGAAAAAGAGGTGTAATATGAAACAAGTATTCTTTGTAACAAGAAATTGTTCGAAAGAAGATAGATGTAGAAGAAAATGGAAAAATTGCGATGGAAAATGCGATAATAAGGGTATGTTTCTATGCAAAGTTTGTAGATATTCCTATATCTGCTATGTATGATAATTTATATATAGATGATATATCTTTAGAAAAACAACCTAGAGTGTATGTAAGAAAAGTAAATGTGAAGAGTCTTAGTGATGAAGAAATGATAGAATATTATTCCCATTTAGTGTATGTTTATGAAAAAAACGGGATGATAGCTTGTAGGTGGATTTAATGAATTGCTATAATAAGCAATGGAAGGGAAGTTACATATACTTGGAGTAAGGGTGATTTCTATATAGTGGATAAGCAAGCCAATAAAATAAATCCAAGATGCCTATTAAATACAATATTTATAAATAAGAAACTAAATAAATACTTTATAGATATTGCAGAAGAAGATAAAAAATTATTAAAAGAAAGTGAAAGTGATGTAGTAGAATTTATTTTAAACAATATATTATAAATATAAATATTAGAAGTAGAAAAGTCGTAATTACTAAAAAAGATTTATTTCTTATGATGAAAATAGAAGGGGAAAGTTTATGGTATTTTTGATAGGATACGCTGTCAAAATTGAATACAAGATTAAAAAATCATCAAGCGTTTATTAAAGAAATCACATTTTTATATGAGGAGGGGATTCTTTGAAAATAGTTATTAAAATAGGGACTTCTTCCCTAAGTAAAGAAGATAATACAATTAATACAAATAGAATTCAAGAACTAGCGAAAACCATTTATAATTTAATGCTACAAGGTCATGATATATTATTGGTTACAAGTGGGGCTGTAGGATGTGGAAAAAGTCTTATAAAAAAAGCGAATGATATGTCTATTCATCTTAGAGATAATGAGTTTGGTAAAAAAGATACATATTCTACTGTGGAGAAAACTGTACTAAGTGGAATGGGACAAGGACGATTATTATCCTATTATTCTCAAGCGTTTGAAAAAGTAGGACTTTTTGTAGAGCAGGTTTTAATTGCTGGCGAAAAAGATATCAATAATAGTTTTTTTAAAGATAACATTGATGTTTGTTTTAAAGTAGGAATTGTTCCTATTATAAATGCGAATGATACAGTTTACGATAAGGAATTGGTTGAAAATGCGAATAAGAGATATAGTGATAATGATATTTTAGCATCAGAATTAGCGCATAGTATAAAGGCAGATGCATTAATTTTGATTACGAACGTTGAAGGTTATATGGATGAGAATAATGAAGTGGTTTCAGAAATAGACTATGAAGAAATTGATAAGTTTATTGCAAATACAAGCGAAAATGTATCATCAGGTGGGACAGGAGGAATGCAATCAAAATTAAGTACCTGTAAAATAGCTGGCTGCAATACTTATATTATTCATAATTCACAAATTTGTAATATAGATTTACTACTTCATGGTGAAAAAATAGGAACAAAAATAATTGGATTCATAAAAAATAGATAAAGCGAAAGAGTTTTTTTGGAGAATTTCATACACGCCTTTTATTAAAGGAGGTATAGAACATGAATGTATATTTAATGAAGTTTTATGATGAGTATTATCAATCGAAATCAATTGAATCTTTAAAAGAATTTACAATATTAACGTTTCCGCAAGATGGAACCGATAAATTATTTATAGGTTGTGTACTTATTTTAATTACGAATGTTTATAGAACAATGGCAACCGCTGAGGCACTATCCACTATTGTACAGGCTGTTAAACAAAAAATAGGTTCTTCTAATCTTCTACAATTTTATTTGGAAAGAGTGAATGGAAATAAACTAATATCAAAATATTTATTCAAAGTCATCTATGATGAACATCTAGATCATTATTCCGATGTCTTACTTGGTTATTTGTACAAGATGTCTTTTCATTTTTGTGATGTAATCGGTACTGGATATAAAGCTAAAATTGAAGAATATAGGTATAAGCAGAATGACGAATAGGGATAAAAGTTTTTTATGAGATGGATGTCCCTTTTGCAAGAAGAATCTTTTATAAAAGAATCTAAAGAAGAATAAAGATGGAATGAAACACAGGGTACAGAGTATTTTAATAGATATTGTAATCATTATTTTCTATAATAAAAAGAAAAATATTTACTTGAAAAATAATTATACTGTTCATGGCTATATGCGTTTTGAACGAAATGAAAGGAATCGGTTTGAAAATGACAAAGTATATAAAAGAGAAAAATATAGATGATGCTACTATTTTTGAGATAGCAAGTGCGTTAAAAGAAGGACAACTTGTTGTTTTCCCAACGGATACGGTTTATGGGATAGGGACAAATGCATATGATAGCAATGCTTGTTTGAGGATTTATGAGGTGAAAGGAAGACCTATGCATAAGCCTTTGCTCGTTTTAATTTCAGATATCTCTATGTTAAAAGAAATGGTTGAATTTATAAATCCTATAGAACAGAAATTAATAGATACCTTTTGGCCAGGACCTTTAACAATAAAATTTAAGAAAAAAGAGGGTATTTTGCCAAGCATTATATCTGCTGGGGATAACTATGTTCGGGTTCGGTTGGTAAATGAAGGCCTTATTCATAAATTAATTCAAATAGCAGGTGTTCCTATTGTAGCACCAAGTGCGAATTTATCGGGGAGTCTCACTGGAACCAAAATAAAGAATATTGTGAATGAATTAGGTAGTCAAGTGGATTACATTTTAGATTGTGGAGATATAAAAAGTGATACTGTATCTACAATTGTTCAAGTAGAAGAGGGAAAAATCTCTGTTATTAGAGAAGGAAAAATAAAAAAAGAAGAAATAGAAAAGATTGTAAAAAAATAATGTTTTCTTTT
>CAJTSN010000023.1:7576-11582 GCA_910578745.1 uncultured Bacilli bacterium | reverse complement strand
AAAAGCTTTTTGTTTGGGCAATTACGGTAAAGTAAAAAAGCTGCTTTAAATTCATGGAAATGCTCCTTGTAAAAGCTATATCATAATGCTATAATATCACAAGCTATTATTTTGAAAAAATATAGAAGGGAATGACTTTAAAAAATGAACATTGAAACAAAAGTGATAGGTGCTTTAAAAGGGTATAAATTTTTTGTGCCCTCTTACCAAAGGGGTTACCGATGGGGTTTTGATGAAATTCGAGCATTATTGAATGATATACTTGAATTTCAAGATAATAATGAAACAAAAAAATATTATATACAACCACTCATTGTCAAAAAAAAAGAAGATGGTTCTTTTGAAGTGGTTGATGGACAACAACGATTAACGACTCTTTATGTTTTTATGAAAATTGTTGCCCAGGAAATTCGTAGTGCGGTACCTGTTTTTGAATTAATATATCAAACACGTAAGGAAAGTGAAACTTTTCTTAAAAATTTATCGGATAAGACAGAAATAGATAAATCAAACATTGATTTTTATTATATTAGTCATGCTTATAAAACTATAGATGCATGGTTAGAGGAGCAAGAAGATAAATCGGTGGCTATTCAAAAAATGAATTCAAAAATTAGAACTTCAGTCAGTTTTATTTGGTACGAACTACCTTTAGAAAGTAGTCCTATTGAAGTGTTTACAAAAGTTAATTTGGGTCGTATTCCCCTTACAAACGCTGAGTTAATTAAAGCCCTTTTTCTAAGTCAAGACAACTTTGATTTATTGGAATTAAATCGAATTGGAGAAAATGAACAAAGACAGATGGCAATGGAATGGGAGAGAATAGAGCAAGGACTTCAAAATGATTCCTTTTGGTATTTTCTAAATGAGTTGGATCGAAGTGGGACACGAATTGATTTACTTTTTGAATTATTGGCGGATGAGTACAATGAAAATTTGAATATTTCAAGGCACCAAAACTATTTTTCTTTTTTAGTATTCTCGAAATATCTTGAAGATAAAAAGAATAAGAGAATATATATAAAGGAAATATGGGATAAGATAAAAAGTTTATATGAAGAGTTTTGGGATTGGTATAAAGATTTGAATAAATATCATATTATTGGGTATTTAATTGCGAGTGGGAAGAGCATTCACGAATTGCGTACTTTAACTCGTAATAAAAGAAAAAGTGAAATCAATAAATCCCTTTTAGAGACTATTAAACAACAAGAGCGCTTGGACGAGAAACATTTGGATTTAATAAAGGGAGAATTTTTAACTTCTAGTAACAAAAAGAAAATAAGAAAACTTCTTTTCCTATTTAATATTGCAACTCTTGTGTGTAAGAGTGAAAAACAGTATCGTTTCCCTTTTGACATATATAAAAAGGAAGGATGGGATATAGAACATATTCATGCAACCGCTGATAAAACAGATGAAGCCGATGATAATATTGGAAATCTCGCTCTTTTAGATTGTCATACCAATCGTAGTTATAAAAACGAAACATTCTTAGAAAAAAGAAAAATTATTTTGGAAAGGGAAGCAAGTGGTCAATTTGTACCAGTCTGTACTAAAAACGTATTTTTAAAAGTGTATACAAAGGATATGAAGCAGGAAGATATACAATTATGGGGTGAGAAAGATAAAAGTGATTATGTGGATGCCATGATTCAATTATTAAAAAATTTTTTTGAAGGAGGAAATCTATGAAGAAGGATACTATTTCTAACTTAGTCGATTTATTGCAAACTTATAAAGTGAAAATTCCTATCATTCAAAGAGACTATGTGCATGGTAGAGAAGAGAATCACGCAAAGCAAGTACGTACTAATTTATTAAGTGATATAAAAGAAGCATTTCAAACGCATGTAGCACTCGATCTTAATTTCATTTACGGAAAAGAGGAAAATGGAATTTTTATTCCTATTGATGGGCAACAACGTTTAACCACCTTATTTCTTTTTTATCTTTCTATGTACTGTGACGATATAGAAAAAAGGAGTTTTCTTTATAATTTTAGTTATGAAACAAGAGTATCTTCTAGAGATTTCTTAGTACGGTTAATTGATAATGCTCACACCATTTTTGATTCAAAGAATTCTCCTTCTTTTGAAATTAAAGATGCAGAGTGGTTTGTACTCAATTGGTTGCATGATCCAACCATCAAATCGATTTTAGTTGTATTAGACGAAATAAAAGAAATTTTCTTTTATGATAAAGCTTTTTTTCAAAAACAAGTAAAAGAGGGATTTCATCCTGTTACTTTTCATTTTTTACAAATGCATGATCTAGGTATGGAAGATAGTTTATATATTAAGTTAAACGCTAGAGGAAAGCCTTTAACCAAATTTGAAAATTTTAAGGCTCTTTTACTCAACCGAGTCAAAGAACTAGCCATCGAATATTTTAATGACTTTGAACTTGCTTTAGATGGGAGATGGACTGATTTTTTTTGGAATCAATATGATGAGAAAATCGATTCTTATTTTTATCGTTTTTTTGGTATTCTTTTTCGAAATTTTGGAATCATTGACAACGATAATGATACATGGGAGTATACGTTAGATTATAAAGAAATTTCCATTTCTATTGTTGATGCCATTTATTATGCACTTGAAGTGTTATCTGTGAATGGAGAAAATGAAGTATGTAAGAAAGGGATTACTATGGCTTTAGAGGATACGACCTATCGAACGCGTATTTTCTTTCATGCCATTGTGATTTATATACTAAAAAATAAAGGAAATGTGCAAGAGGAAATCCATGATTGGATTCGAATAATTCAAAACTTAATTTATAATAGCCCGATTGATAAACCAGATTTATATCGTAAAGCAATAAATAGTGTCAATGAACTCGTAAAAAATAGCCAAGAAATTGTTCCTTTCTTTGCGAATAAAAATAAAGTCGCTTTCTTTAATAATGAACAAGTGGAAGAAGAACAAATAAAAGCTCGAATTATATTAGAGAATAAAAGTTTTGCTCAAAAAATATATTTGGCGGAGAAACACTCTTATTTTAAAGGACAAATTAGGGGAGCTCTTTATTTATCTAAAAAGGATACGAATACATATGATGAAAAACAATTTGAGGAGTATTGGAAAAGGATAGCCATTTTATTTAATGATAATGATCCAAAAGATGGGGATTTACTAAGGAGAGCTCTTCTTACTTTTGGGGATTATACACTTCCTGTAAGTCAATTTATGACTTTATGTGTAAATGATGCAGATGAATCAAAGAATAATCCAAGTTTAAAAGCATTGTTCTCAAAAAAATATGATTTTACTAAACAACTTCTTGATAAAATAAATCTAGAGGAAGCTATTGAAATCCAATTACAGGACATTGTTAAAAACCACACTGTAGAAAGTACAGATTGGCGGTATTGTCTTATTCATTATCCAGAATTGTTTCATCTTATGAGTGAAAGTTATTTAAGAATTAGAAAAGATGAATACTTAAATAATCGAATGTTACTTATTAAAAATATGTGGGCAAATGGACAAAATCATGATTTATTTTTATCGGCATTAAAAGAGGAATTAAAAAGAAGAAAGATAGATGCAGATCATGATTCACAATCAGGATTAGGTATCGAACATTATCTTTTGTTAGAGAACGAAGAGAATCATATTACTTTTGATAACAATCATTTTGTTTTAAGGGATGGTAACGGAAAAGTTCTATTTACTTCGAAGGAAACAAATCCTATTTTAGAAACGGCCGATTTCATTGAAAATATGCACAAAAAGAAGTAATTTATTAAACAAAATGTGTGAAAGAAAATCTCATTTTTATGTGTTTTTCTTTTTTTTTGTTATAATTGTTATATAGGAAAAAAATGAATATAAGTTTTTCTCTTAAAAGGAGGTTAATGGTGAAAACGATTACGATAAAACAACCATGGGCAACATTGATAGCCGAAGGTTATAAAGAATATGAATTTAGAACTTGGAAAACGAAATATCGTGGTGAAATTTTAATTCATGCGGGTAAAGGAATCGATAGGAAAGCAATG
>CAJTSN010000023.1:533-7566 GCA_910578745.1 uncultured Bacilli bacterium | reverse complement strand
TTTTCACAATATAATTTGAATTACCCAGCAGGATGTATCATTGCTAAGGCAAAATTGGTGGAATGTATTTGTATTGATGAGAAGGCTCGAGATCTGTTAAAACAAAAAGATGATTTGGTTTATGCAAGTATTATTAAGCATACAGAATGGCAAGGGTATGGTTTTAAATTGGAAAACATAGAGAAAATAGAACCTATTCCGGCGAGTGGGAAATTAAGCTTATGGGAGTATGATTTATAAAAATTTAATTATTATTTAGTAAAAATGGTTTTGTCTTATTAAATGTTTTAAAATAAGTAAAAAAGATGTCTTTTTAAAGATTTTCATAGTTTAGCTTTATTAAACAAAATAGATTACATAATTGTTTCGAGTGAAAAAGTTTTTTTATATAAAATTTGTTTTTTTAGAAGGAATTGTTCAAAATTTAAGTAATGTTATTATAAAGAGAGAGTTATTTAGAAATAAAAGGGAGAAAGGACTATTTTTATTTGACTTATGTATTCGTTTATAATAAGCGTATAGGAGGAAAAATGATGAGATTAACAAGAAGATTTATAGTAAAATCATTGAATCATCTTTCATTAAGTGATTCAATTCGATATGAGAGATATTATATAAATGATGAGTTAAGAGTACAGAAAAAAGGAGATACCTATGAAAAAGAAGTATTAAATGAGGAAAATATAGTTGTAAAAAAGATTCCTATTACAAAGGAAGAGTTTGATGAATTAAAGAAAAGTGCTTATTCGAAATTGATAAGAGATAGTTACCAATATTTAGAAGATGACAGAGTATCTATAAAACAATATTATGGTGATTTTGAGGGATTAAACAGGGTTGAGGTAAAGTTTATCTCAAAACAAGAAATGGCTAGTTATGAAAAAGAAGATTGGATGGGGGAAGAAATTACAGATAGTCCTTTAGCGTTCGATAAAGATTTAAGTAAACAAAATAGAGAGGAATTTTTAGTAGAAATACAGAAATTTATAGAATAAAGTTGCTCGGAAATTCAGTTTTGTTCATTCTTATAAACTTATCTTATTTGATATGTGGTGTGAAATGATGACTAATAATATTGCATTAATTCCAATCTTTAATTTTATGATATATAAATTAGACATCTTTCGAAACTAAAATAACCATTTTAGATTATAAGCAAAATATCGGAATTGTATCGAGAAGGAAAAGCAGTTTTTGAATTTATCTATTGAAAAAAATATATGAATAAAATTGTCCAGTGGATAATTGGAATGCTACAATATAAGGGAGAAAAAGGAAAGGCATTTTGAAATAAGTTTATAGAGAGTACAGAACCACTTGTAAAATCTTATGTAATGAAGTATTAGTTGGGAGGTTTGTTTATGATGAAAAATGAAATTTTAAATAATGGAATGAATGATTTTAATAAAATCAAAATTATTGGTGCGAAAGAAAATAATCTTAAAAATGTATCACTTGAAATAGAAAAACACAAATTTAATGTTGTTACTGGTGTGTCTGGAAGTGGAAAATCCTCATTGGTTTTTGACTGTATTTATGCAATGGCTCAAACGGCTTTTTATGAGACGTTGTCCACCTATGTTGTGAAAAATCTTCCTAAAATTAGTAAACCAAATGTCGAGGAAATTCGAAATTTGTCTCCATGTATATTAGTAGAACAAAAAAAACTAGGTACCAATCCTAGAAGTACGGTAGGAACTTATACAGAAATTTACACTTACTTACGATTGCTTTACTCTCGGATTGGCTATCCCATCTATGATAGTAGTTTTTTTTCCTTCAATACAATTAAAGGGGCTTGCAAAAAATGTGGGGGTTTAGGTGTAGCGTTGGGAATCGATTTATCTAAATTGATTGATTTTAATTTATCCTTAAATGAAGGAGCGATTCAACATCGTACATGGAAAGTGGGTTCTAGGTATTTTAATATTCAAAAGTCTACTGGATATTTTGATATGGACAAGAAACTTAAGGACTATACAAAAGAAGAACTAGAGACACTTCTTTACAAGGAAGCAACTACTTTTATGAATGAAAATGAAGGTTTTGTTCAAAATTGGTCTTATGAAGGCATTGTAAGCAGATTAATAAAAAGGCAATCGGATTCTAGAGGACTACAAATAAATGACTATGATAGAGGCTTTTTTAAAGAAACTGAATGTCTTTCTTGTAATGGCTCAAGATTAAATGAAATTGCTTTATCTGTAAAAGTTCATGATAAGAGTTTAAGAGATTTATTAAATTTAGAAATAGTTGATCTATATGATTTTATAGAAACAATAGAAGATAAAGAGGCAAATGAAATTGTGTCCAAAATGAAAAAGGATTTAAAAAGTTTAATTGACCTAGGGATTGGTTATTTAACTTTGAATAGAGGAATTGGAACTTTATCAGGTGGAGAAGCACAAAAAATAAAATTAGCAAAAAGTATGAGTAATACTTTAAATGAACTTATTTATATTATGGATGAACCTAGTTTGGGATTCCATAGTAGGGATGTTAATAAAATCATTCATTCTATTAGGAATATTGTTGAAAATAATAATACAGTTATTGTAGTAGAACATAATAGGCAAATGATTTGTAATGCAGATTCTATTATAGATGTGGGACTGGGCGCTGGAAAAAATGGTGGAGAGATACTCTATAGTGGTAATATAGAGGGAATCTTTGAAATTCAAGAATCACTTACAGGGAAGTATCTAAAAAATAGAAAAGAAATGTCAAATGTATCGAAGGAAATTAGAGATTTTTATGAAGTAAAAGGTATTCATATAAATAATATTAAAAATTTAGATATAAAAATACCTTTATATGCTTTAACTTGTATAACAGGTGTGTCTGGAAGTGGAAAAACCTCTTTAATTCGATATTTGATTGAGCATGATGATAAACTTGTAAAAATAGGAAAAGAAAATGTAGGATTAAATAATAGAAGTAATGTAGCTACGTATACTAAAACCTTTGATATTATAAGAGATCTATTTTCGAAAGAGAACAACGTTCCAGCGAGTGAGTTTAGTTTTAATTCTACTGGTGCTTGTTCAAACTGTAGTGGTTCTGGAATAATAAAAATGGATATGCATTTTTTAGGTGATGTCAAACAAGTGTGTGAAATTTGTCATGGAAAAAGGTATAAAGAAGAAGTATTGAACTATTTGTACAAAAATAAGAATATCAATGATGTTTTAGAAATGACAGTTGAAGATGCTTTGAATTTTTTTGATAATAAGGAAATTAAAGATCGATTAGAAATACTTAAGAATGTAGGTCTAGAGTATTTAAAATTAGGACAAACTTTAGATACTTTATCTGGTGGTGAAGTTCAAAGGGTTAATATGTCAAAATATTTGATAAAAAAAGGAAATATTTATGTTTTTGATGAGCCAACCCAAGGATTACATTTGAAAGATATTGAAGTGCTCAAAGGTGTAATGAGGAAAATGTTAAACAATGGAAATACAATTTTAGTTATTGAACATAATTTGGATTTTATAATCGATTCAGACTATATTATTGATATGGGACCAGATGCTGGAAAGAATGGTGGAAAGATAGTCTATGAGGGATATCTAAAAGATATTATAAATGTGAATACTTATACTTCGAAAGCTATTAAGCAATATTTAAATATAGAAGAATAGATAAGTTAGAGATTTGCTTATGACAAATAAAATAGAATAATTGAAAAATAGGAAAGATTCATTTTATAAAAATATTATTATAGAAAGGACTCGTTTTATGGAAAAGATACAAATAGATAATGAAAAATATATTATTTATTCTCCAGATTCATTAAAATATATTACAGATTCTATGATGAGTATTTTAAATGAATCTATTTTCCTTTATCAATCCTTATTTGATGTAAATCAATTTAGAAAATTTCGGATAAATTACTTTGATAATATAGATCAATTTAGAGAATTTATTTATTCATTACGGGGGGAAGAAACATCGCTTCCTGAATATGCAGTAGGTACATTTGATAATGGGATGATAAATGCTTTTATACAACCAAATATTATAGTTGGAACCCCACTATATAATAAAAAAAGGTTTATGGCTTCTCATGAACTTTTTCACATAATGTATAAAGAATTGATTTTAGAAAAGGAAAGTAAAAAAAGAGTTGTTTGGTTTGATGAAGGAATGGCTCAATTATTTTCAGGAGAGTATAAAGAATTATTAGACGATAATTACTTTGAAAATTGGTTAAATAATTTAATAGAAACAACGAGGAAAATTCCTAATTTAAATGAATTAAGACATGGAACTAATTTTGAAAATGATAAATATAGTGGTTATAAATTAAGTTTACTTGCTGTAAAATATTTGTTTGATACTTTAAGTTTCAATGAATTTAAGAAGTTAATGCATGATACTGATAAAATTCAAAGTTATGGAAATGAAATTATAAGGGATGCTATGAATTGGTATAAAGAAAGTAAAAGTAGAAATACAAAAAGAAAATAAAAAGGAATAAAAGAATACTTGGAAGAAAATAAACTTATAAAAATAAGGATGGAAAATATATTTTGATACAATATATAAGGATGAAACATCGTGACTATCTCAAAAAGAGTATTCAAAATATTTATTGTTGGTATTTTGGTAATACCAAAACATGTAAAAGTATATTTGAAGAATAAGGATTAGAATAAGTCAGCTTTTTTAAATAGAAATAACCGTAGGCGATGGTAAAAATTAAAAAACAGATGTGTATAGTTCTATAGTTGGATATGGAATTCACTTTAAAGGGTGAGGAGATTATATAAAGTAAATGAAGAAATCATTAGAACGGGATTTTTAGAAAATATGAATTTGATAGTATAACTTAACTAGCGTTTTAGAAAAATTATATAGATCATTTGAAGGGAGAAAACAATGTGGTAAAATTGGAAGAGTATTTAAATCAAGATATAGATCAACCAAAGTATTTATTTCATGGAAGTCCATATTTATTAGATAAATTGTCACCAAGAAAGTCCCATGATGATGAAAATAAATCCAATGAGGATTTAGCAATATTTTTATTTCCAATGTTTAGGAAGGTTACTCCTTATGCTTTAAGAAATGCTTTTAGTCAAAAAGTAGATGGAATAGCAAAAGAAGATTCCTATTTTTCAACGACTTTAAAAGGTAAAACTTATCCTTTTGCTACCATCAAAAATAGAATTATAAATCAAGATGAAAAAGGATATGTATATGTTTTTTTAAGAGATGAAACTATGATTAAAGATAATGACTCTTATCAATATAGATGTTATCATGAATTAGTTCCCATAGATATAATTGAAGTAAGATTCAAAGATTTTGTAGATGATTTTGAAATAATACAGGATAATGAAAAAATAAAACATTCGAATTTATAGTTAATATTAAAAAAACTTTCTGTATTTAAAGTAAATGGTAAGTTAGTTAGAATGAGATTTTCAGAAAATACAAATTTAATAGCAGCTGACTGTTTAACGAGAGTATTAGAAAACTTTTATAGAAAGTGTTGGTAGAAGATATGAAAGTGATAACAATTAAACAACCATGGGCAACATTAATAGTGGAGGGTTATAAGCAATATGAGTTTAGAACTTGGAAAACGAAATATCGTGGTGAAATATTAATTCATGCAGGTAAAGGAATAGACAAGAAAGCGATGGAGCGATTTAAATACTTGAATTTAGAATATCCTATTGGACAAATAATTGCTAAGGCTAATATTGATGATTGTGTTAAAATTGATGACAAATTAAGAGAAGAACTAAAGAAAAAAGATCCAATTGTTTATAAAGGAGTTATTAATAAAACTTCTAATGATTGGGATGGCTATGGTTTTAAATTAGAAAATGTTGAAAAGATAGAACCAATTGAAGTAAATGGTAAATTAAGTTTATGGGATTATGATTATAAAAAATAACATAATTATAGAGGAAATATGAAACATAAAATGAATTTAAATGATGGGCTTTTAATCGTATTAAAAACGGAACGAAAACAGTAGAGTTGAGATTAAATGATGAAAAAAGAAGGGCTTTGAAAGAAAATGATTTAATTGAATTTACAAATAGAATGACATTTGATACTATTACCGTTGAAGTAGAATCTTTATATAAATATTCAAGTTTTGATGAATTATATAAAGATTTTGATAAAGTATCAATGGGATATGATAAGGATGATATAGCCAATCCTAAAGATATGGAAAAATACTACTCTAAAGAAGAACCAGATAAATATGGAGTTATTGAAATAAAAGTAAAAGTTATACAAGATATGGAGTGATAATAATCGACAAAATTTGACAATCAACTGGGGTATCGGGATTTAAAGACAATCATTAACAAAGCTTTATAAATAAAGGGTTTGCACAAAACAAGTTTTACACATTTGGGCAAGAATTAATGAAAGAGAGGTGAAAAGATGATGCAAATCAGTAACGAATATACTAGTAAAACTTTTGAAGATATAAAACATATTGATGAGCACGAAAATGAATTTTGGCTTGCTCGAGATTTACAAAAAGTTTTAGAATATAAAGACTGGAGAAATTTTAAAAAAGTTGTAGATAAAGCAGTTATATCAGCAAAAAACAGTATTTCTAGTGAAGAAAATTGGGTTGTTGAGATCAACAAGCCAATCAAAACAGGTAAAGGAAAAGAAGAAATTATTAAAGACTATAAACTTTCAAGATATATATGTTATTTGATAGTACAAAATGCTGATCCTAATAAAGAAGTAGTTGCTTTAGGACAAACATATTTTGCTGTTCAAACAAGAAAGCAAGAAATAACAGAGCAAGAATATGATAGTTTATCGGATGATGAAAAAAGATTTTATCAAAGAAAACTGACAAAACAAGGGAACTATACTTTACAAAAGGCAGCTTCTAATGTAGGGGTTAAAAATATGGCAGAATTTCATAATGCTGGATATAAAGGATTATATAATGGTGAAACGGCTGACGATATTTTTAAAAGAAAAAAGTTGCGTTATAGAGAAGATATTTTAGATAATATGAATGAAGATGAATTAGTGG
>CAJTSN010000023.1:0-523 GCA_910578745.1 uncultured Bacilli bacterium | reverse complement strand
TAGAATAAATCAAACAAAACAAAGACTTTTAAAAGACAATGTACAAGGTGAAAAAGAAGCAAAAGATGTACATTATGAGGTAGGTAGAAAAGTTAGAAAAGCAATTGCAGATATTGGTGGAATAATGCCAGAAGAAATGCCTACACCTAAGAAAAGTTTGAGAGAATTAGAAAAAGGAAAGAGAAAATTAGAAAATAAAGAAAAAAAGAAACTTGAAGGGATAAAATAGAATTTTCAAATTAGTGAGGTGATGTAATATGAGATTAAATTATTATTATAATTTTAAAAATACAATAAGATTCTTTATTGATATAGAAAATTTAGATTTTTCTAAAATTTAACAAAATAAATCATCATGGGTAGAATCTTTTAAATTTAGATTAAGAAAGAATGAAAAATCTTTTAGAACATTACAAATCCCAAATATTTATAATTTTAAACTAGCCTATGATTATTACAATAACGAAATTTCTAAATTTGGATATGATTTTGAAAAACTTGAATCTTTAGATTTACATAAAAG
>CAJTSN010000022.1:22426-26823 GCA_910578745.1 uncultured Bacilli bacterium | reverse complement strand
GTAATATTTGAATTTATTGAGAGCTGGTATAATAATAAGCGCATCCATGGAACTTTGGGTTATATTACTCCAAACCAAAAGTATCATAATTATGTTGCTAATTTAGCAATGGTTTAATTTTAAATTACTAAAGAAATTCGTGTCTAAAAACTTGACATAAATCCAATATACAACAAGTGAAAAATCAGCAAGATATACACCAGTTGTTAGACAGGAAGGCTCAATCATAACTGAAGATGAAGAAAGATTATACAATAAATGGATTGACATATTTAAAATCAAAATTAAATCACAATACGGAAATATTTATAATGATGCAAAAATACAAAAGTTAGCACAAGAAAATGCTAGATATTTAGTAACTGTATTTATGCCAACTCAAATGATTTATTCAACTTCTTTAAGACAAATCAATTATATTGCTTCTTGGATGCAAAATTATATTGAAAATGCTGATATGAATAATGCTTTTGAAAGAAAACTATCATCTTCTATGCAAGAATTATTAGAAGGCCTTGCTGATGTAAATGTTCTTGAAGAAGGTTTATTGAAAAACGAAAAATATAGAAGTTTATCCATATTTGGTAAAGATTTAGATAGAAAAGAAGAACATTTCGGGGATGTTTATTCAACATTATATAAAGGCTCTTTTGCTCAACTTGCTCAAGCCCATAGACATAGAACGCTTGATTATCAAATGGAAATGTTAAATGAGAAAGAATACTTTGTACCACCAATTATTGCCGATGATCAAATGTTAGTTGATGAGTGGCTTGGAGATATGCAGATTGTTAGAGGCGTTAATCCACAAGGAGAACTGGTTAAAATTAGTGAAGTCGGAAAATATGATGATTTTATTTTAAAATGCAAGGAAAGATTATGTACTGCTGCACAACTTGAAATAATGTTACAAACTAGAGAAACTTTATTAAGATATAAAAAAGCATTAGAAGATTCAAATAGTCCACTTGCTAAAGATATTGAAAAATATTCTCATGGTGCAAGATGTACTTTCCCAGATTTTAATTGTTCATCTGATTGTAAATTTGCTGAAGGAAAAACTTTAATTAGAAAAATTTAAGAGTTTTATATAGAAAGTGTCAAAAATGAATTGCCACTTTTTTCTTTGTCTGTTAAAATATATTTAGTGATTGATTCTTATAGGCAATCGTTGTGGTAGAAAGTTGTAGATAACTACGACAATGGCACCATTGAACAATCTATTCTAACTTTTGTTAGATTAAAACATATAGTATCAACTTCAAAGGAAGTTGATTTTTTGCATTTAAGGAAAGGAATAGATTTATATGGTTAAATTAAAAATAAAATAAAAGCAGGATAACCCCGTTTACAAAGAACTAGCCAGTTGCTAGTTTCTCCTTATTTTATAAGGAACTAGAGAAAATACAAGTGTTTACATTTTAAAATATTGTTATACAATCGTTAACTTTTCTATTTTTTGAAACCCTTATAAATAAAGAATTTCTAAAACTTGTATAACAATTGTACACACTTTTTCACTGTGATTTTTCTTGATTTTTGGCCATAAGTTTCAAAAATTTTAGTGATTTTATGGTCATAAGTATAGCCATAGTTTGAAGAAAAATATTAATGAAAATGTAGATATTTGAATATGAAAAAAAGCACTACTTACATAAAAAAGTAGCACCACTCGATACAATTTTTTCATATTCTACTATATTGTATCACGCAGATTTCTATAGTCAATAAGGATAAAATGTTGGATATTTTGTTGGTAGAAATGTTGTGTTAAATCTTCATATAATATTATAAACCCTAATATTTTACAATTGGATACTTATATATCATTTAGAATATTGAGAATTATATATATTTTTTATTACAAGAATTATATATGATTTCGTTAAAATATGTTATAATACTTACTACAAAGGGAGGTTTTGGTTATGGCTAAAACAATATTATATACGGAGCAATTAGTTGCAGGTGCATTATTAAAATTTGACAGAGTTTCTAGTTTAGATATTTTTTTATTAGCAAAAAGTTTTTTAAAAAGGAATCCTGATTATGAACTTAGTGATATGAAATTAGACTATTTAAAAGATTATGTTGAAGTAGAAGAAGGAAAAATATCTTTAAAAAATGGATTAAATTTAGATTCTTATGTTCCACAAAACGAATCAAATTTAAGAAAAAGATTAGAACAAATTGCAGGTGCTTGTATTAGAAAATATTTTCAAGAGTTTGATATTGAAGAATTTATGATAAGAAAAATAGAACATTATTCTGGTATTAGAGAAGATGATATGGATAGTATTTTCTGTAAAACTCAACAAGAAGAATTAAAAAAATTAGATGAAAAAGGATATTTAACAACTACTTGGCAGGATGAGGCTATATATGATGATTATAGAGAAACTAGGCTATCAGATTTTGGTAAATTAAGATTATTTAAAATTGATAACGTAGAGGAAATAAGAAGATTCATAGAAATATTAAAATCTATGAGATATGATACAAGTTTGTTAGATGATTTCTTAATAAAACAAGACTTAGATATGCCTGTTTGGTCAGTTTTAGATTTAGTAAAACTAGAAGAATTTTGCAATTGTTATGATAGAGCTATATCTGAAGAAGGTGCTTCATCAATTAATTTAATTAGGTTACAAAGTGATAAAAAAACTATATTAGATGAACAAGGCAAAAAATTAATGGAAAATATGTTATCTGTTTGGGACAATCATTGTATTCATATTTGTCACCCAAATCATTTATTTGCTGGAGCAAAGCCAATCACTGCTGATGTAAGAGAGATGGTTAATATTAATTGGGATGATATAGATGTTGAAAAAATGTTAAGAATAAATGATTATAAGACATTTATCACTCCTGATTGTAGTCAGGCGTTTAAATATGCCCACCAATGTTTAGGGCATCAAATAATGAATGAAGTAAAAAAAGGAAATAGAAATGGAGCAATTAGTTATCTTGTAGTTGTAGAAAGATATACTTTTGATTATGAAGATAATTATTTAGTTAGGGGTATCATTCGAGGAGATTACGAAGGTTATTCAATTGCATTTAATCCGGAATATCAAAAAACAATTCCACAGAGTATATGGGAGAAATCATTAAGAATGAGTGATCACGAAATTCCAACAGCATATTTAATAAAACGAAAAAAATAAATTTGTAATGGACTAATTGTTATTTAATAAGAATATAAAATAGTTTTCTATATAATATGAAAACTATTTTTTTCAACAATTATTATTAAATTTGAAATATGCTATTTTTTAAAGTCCTAATGATAAAGTTATATTTAATTAATCAATATGGACTTTTTTTTGTTTTGTTTGCATACCAATAGTGATATTGGTATTTATTTTGTAATTAAAATTGATTATATCTAGTGTTTTAAAATAATACGTTATATGTGTTCCGTAAGAGTTTCCACAGAGAATCAGGCCAGAGAGGGTTTTAGTTTACCAGAACAAGAAAAAGACTTCGTGCAATGTGTGAGTATTAGGGGTATGAAGTTTATAAAATCTATAAAGATGCAGGAATAAATGCAAAAACTGGAAATCATAGACCAGCATTTGAAGAATTACTTGAAGATATTAAAGCAAAGAAATGTAATACAATTGTTGTTTTAAAATTGGATAGATTAACAAGAAGTGTTTATGATATGGAACATATTATGAAATTTTTAGATGAAAATAATGCTTATCTAGATTGTGAAAATGATGATATAAATACTACTAATGCTAATGATAAAATGGTTGCAAGACTCTTAATAACAATTAGTCAAAATGAAATTGAAAGAACAAGTGAAAGAACTAAAATTGGCTTGGCTGGAGCGATAAGAGTGAGTCTGTAAATAAATTTGTGTAAAATAAAAATATCTTCATTTCTTCTATTTTATCATGGAAAGACTTTTATTTTACACAAATTTATTTACAGACTCTTTTTGACCCAGACTTTTGCCTATATTTGTCAACAGTCTGGAATCTGTATTTATTCGTTTGAGAATGAAAAAGGCGTTTTTTGCCTGTTAGTGGAAAAAGTTCGCAAATTTTTAGACTAAATGCAGGTTTATAAAAAGAAATCATATTTACTAGACTTATTTCAGGTTATGACTATAAAAACGGAAATAAGTATTACAATTTAGTAACTAAATAATTAAATTATTGCACACTAAAATAACAGAGTTATTTCCGTTTATCAAACTTATTTCAGTTATTTCAATATTATTTGTATAATTGAAATCTTGAAATTGATTAATTTATTGATAACAAATAAAGATGAACTTTATTTGTATTACTTATTATAATCAATGAAATTTAAAAATCAATGGTTATATAAACTCATTTCATTCGCCATTGATTTTACATTTCATTGTACTATAATCAGAC
>CAJTSN010000022.1:4294-22416 GCA_910578745.1 uncultured Bacilli bacterium | reverse complement strand
GATTTCATGGATAAAATGATTATGATAAAATATGGAGAGTTGACAACAAAAAAAGCCAACCGAAATGTTTTTATTCGTCTATTACAAGAAAATATAGAAAGAATGTTAGAGGGAACTCCTGTTTCTATTCAAAAAGATCGAGTTCGTATGTATATTCATTGTGAAGAACCTGTTTTAGAAGAAGTTGTTTCTAAATTAAAAAAAGTGTTTGGTATCCACGGTATAGTTGTATGCCATAAAGTGAATACTATTATAGAGGAAATTGAAGAAAAGTCTTTAGAATTATTAAAAAAAGATATGTATAAAACTTTTAAAGTAGAAACAAAAAGAGCCGATAAAACGTTTCCAATTTCCAGTATGGAATTTAATCAAAAAATGGGAAGTTTTCTTTTAAAAAATACGGATAAGAAAGTAGATGTTCATAATCCAGATATTTTATTACATATTGAGATACGTCGGGAAGGAACTTATCTTTATACAAATGAAATAAGAGGTTTAGGAGGTTATCCTGTTGGTATTCAAGGAAAAGGACTCTTGATGCTAAGTGGAGGAATTGATTCTCCTGTTGCAGGATATCTGGCTTTAAAACGTGGCGTTTCAATTGACTGTGTTTATTTTGAATCGCCTCCCCATACAAGTATAGAAGCAAAAAATAAAGTGATTGCCTTAACCCGTATTTTGAATACCTACTCCTTTCATATTCGTCTTTTTATTGTGCCATTTACAGAATTACAAGAAGCAATTTATAAGTATGTGCCTGATAGTTATATTATTACCATTATGCGGAGAATGATGTATCGTATTACGGAACAGCTTGCAAGAAAAAATAACGAGAAAGTTATTTTAAATGGAGAGAGTATTGGACAAGTTGCGAGCCAAACTTTAACTAGTATGCAAGTGATTAATGAAGTGACTCATATGCCTGTAATTCGTCCTGTTGCATGTATGGATAAATTAGAAATTATTTCTATTGCAAATAAAATAGGAACATATGAAACGAGTATCCTTCCCTTTGAGGACTGTTGTACTATTTTTTTGCCAAAACATCCAGTCATTCATCCAGATATAAAGAAAGTAAAACAGATTGAAGAGAATTTCAAATTTGAAAGTCTCATAGAAAAAGCAGTTGAGAATGTAGAAGTCTTAAAATCATTTACAAACGTAGATTTGGAAAATTACTTATAAAATTTCCAAAAATTTCCATTAAAAAATAAGTATACGATTTTCCTTAGTACACATGCTATTAGTGTACAGGAGGTGAAACCGTATGAATAACAGTAAAAATTCTCAAAGCAAATTAGTAGTTCCAGGAGCTAAACAAGCTATCGAAAAAATGAAATATGAAATCGCTAGCGAACTTGGTGTAAACATGGGACCAGATACTACAAGCCGTGCTAATGGATCAGTAGGTGGAGAAATCACTAAAAGATTAGTACAAATGGGTGAACAACATTTAGGTGGAACGAACTATCAATCTAAATAATGTTATTAGAAATGGACAGATTCTCTGTCTTTTTTTAATTTATATTGCGGGAATGTTTTTTTAACCAGCATGATTTCGTAGTCGGCTTTTTTGACATAAACTACCAACAATAAATCAATCGAATGTGGACACAATAATAATACAAGGAGGTAAGTTGTATGAAGCAAAATAAATTAGTTGTCCCTGGTTCAAAAAAGGCAATTGAAAATATGAAATATGAAATTGCTCGTGAACTTGGTGTTACGCTTGGGGCAGATACATCTTCTAGATTAAATGGGTCTGTTGGTGGCGAAATGACAAAAAGACTTGTTAAATTAGGAGAACAATCTTTGGAAAATAGAAATAATTAAAAAAGTCGAAAGACTTTTTTTTCTTTCCATTTTGTGTTATAATCGAAAAGAAGAATATAAAATAGCATTACACTCGTAAATTGACAAATATATAAAAATTTTATAAAATGTTGGTACATGGTTTCGGAGGTGATTTTGTGTATCAAGATAGGATATTACTTACGGGAAAAGATATTCTTGAGAAAGAGTTTAAAATTGACACAAGAGGTTACCGTCCACAAGAAGTAGATAAATTTTTGGATATTGTGATTCGTGATTATGAAGAATTTTTTGCCATTATTAAAGAAATTGAAAGTGAAAAAAAGGAATTAATCGAGGATAACATTAAACTAAAGCAAGCCGTTCGAAATTTACGAACGAAACTAGATGTACTTCATGAGGATTCTGGAACTGGTGTAAATAATGCAGACTTACTTAGAAGACTATCTAACTTAGAAAAAATTATATATGGTAAAGATGAATAATATTTTGACAAACGCTGCATTCTTTGTAATGTAGAGGAAAGTCCATGCTCGCACAGTCTGCGATTTGACTGTAGTGTTCATGCTTAGGGAAAAAATAACCTAAGGTAAAACAATTGTTTTAACGGCTCTGAAATAACCTAAGTCTTTCGATATGGTTAGATTAAGTGTAAAAGTGCCATAGTGACGAAGAAGCTAGAAATGGCGGAGATGGAACGTGGTAAACCCCATGAGCGAGAAACCTAAATTTTGGTAAGGGAACTTAAACGAAGGAATAAAACGGAGTTTAGGAAGGCATCTGCCTTAGATAAATGTTTGTCGCCTCGAAAGAGGAACAGAACATGGCTTATAAAATATTATTTTTTTATTTACGAAAGGAAGTGGCCAATGAAGGAAATCGGGGAAGCTTTAAAAGAGCAACGTGAAAGCATTGGTGTAACAATAGAGGAAGCGGCTGTTGATTTAAAATTAAAGGAAAGTCAAATTGAGGCAATTGAAAATGGAGATAAAGATGCCTTTCCTGATGTTTTCTATTTAAAATACTTTATTCGTGATTATTCTAAGTATTTGGGTTTAAATTATGAAGACATGATTGATGAATTTAATGAATTTTTATTTGACTACACATCAAAAATTAGTATTGAAGATATAAAAAAGGCGAGGAAACAGGTAAAAAGTTCGCAAGAGGAGAAAAGAGTAGCTTCTCCATATACAATTGAGTATAAAAGAAAATGGAATATTCCAAAATGGACCATTTATATATTTATTGGAATTTTGGTACTTGGTGTTTTCTTTATTGTTATTCAAAAAACAAATGAAGCAGGGTCAAATAACGCAGGGGAGAATATAATAAAGTAGGTGTTTTATGAATATACCAAATAAAATTACAGTAGCACGTATTGTGCTATCATTATTTATTATTTTGTTGCTTCTTTTTCCATTTGATGCAACAGGCTTTACATTGCCTACTCTTTTTGTCAATGAAGCCATAGTTGTAGACATTCGTTATTTTATATGTGGTGTTTTATTTGTTATTGCTTCTTTTACGGATTTTATAGATGGCTATTTAGCTCGAAAGACAAATCAAGTGACCGATTTTGGAAAAATGATGGATGCAATTGCGGATAAAGTTTTAGTAGATTCTGTTTTAATTATTTTAGCCTCAACTGGTTTTATTTCTGCAGTAATAGCGGTTATTATTGTAGTTCGAGATATTGTTGTAGATTCGATTAAGATGGTTGCAGGAAGTAAGGGAGCTGTTGTATCTGCAATTAAGAGTGGGAAATTAAAAACGATTTTTTTAATGTTTGGAATTGCTCTTACTTTGTTTTATAATTTGCCGTTTGAATTATTGAATTTGAAAGTGGCAGATGCTTGTTTAAGTGTAGCAGCTGTTCTTT
This sequence comes from uncultured Bacilli bacterium, assembly GCA_910578745.1. Classification (GTDB taxonomy): domain Bacteria; phylum Bacillota_I; class Bacilli_A; order RF39; family UBA660; genus CATOJL01. The sequence continues at coordinate 18,722 of CAJTSN010000022.1, read as the reverse complement.
CTATTCTTTCGGCCATTCAGTATTACAATTTAAATAAACAATATATTTCGATGCAAGCCGATAATGGAGAAAGTGTAGAAAAGATTGACATTTAAGAAAAATCTGGTAGAAAGATTTTTTTCTTTTGTTTAAAATTCGTGGCAAATTTTAACAAACAAATGTTCGAAAAAAGTATTGACAGTATAGAGAATATAGGATATACTGTGTATAGCAAACGTGAGGAGGAAACAAGATGGTAAAACCACAAAATGATAAAACATTGGATCAGGTATTAGCCGATATAGAAAAACAATTTGGAAAAGGTTCTGTAATGAAATTAGGGGATCATGAACATAGGGAGATTGATGTGATTCCTAGTGGATCATTGTCCCTAGATATTGCGCTTGGAATAGGAGGATATCCAAAGGGAAGAATTATCGAAATTTATGGACCAGAGTCTAGTGGAAAAACGACATTTGCCCTACATGCGATTGCAGAGGCCCAAAGAAAAGGGGGGCGTGCTGCTTTCATTGATGCAGAGCATGCATTAGATCCAACTTATGCGAAAAAAATTGGAGTGGATATTGATAATCTTTTGTTATCACAACCTGATAATGGGGAACAAGCTCTTGAAATTTGTGAAGCCTTAGTTCGTAGTGGGGCAATTAGTGTTATTGTCATTGATTCTGTTGCTGCATTAGTACCACAGGCTGAAATTGAAGGCGAGATGGGTGATGTACATGTAGGACTTCAAGCAAGATTGATGAGTCAAGCGCTTCGAAAATTATCAGGAGTTATTAACAAAACCAACACAGTTGCTATTTTCATTAATCAACTTCGTGAGAAAGTAGGCGTGATGTTTGGAAATCCAGAAACGACACCGGGGGGAAGAGCTTTAAAGTTTTATTCTTCTGTTCGTTTAGAAATTCGTCGTTCGGAGCAGATTAAAAGTGGAGCGGATATTACTGGAAATAAGACAAATATAAAAGTTGTTAAAAATAAAATGGCTCCTCCTTTTAAAAGTTGCACAGTGGATATTATGTATGGGGAAGGCGTTTCTAAAGAAGGCGAAATTGTTGATATAGCAAGTGACCTTGGAATTATAGAAAAAAGTGGAGCTTGGTATGCTTATAAAGGTGAAAAATTAGGCCAAGGAAAGGAAAACGTGAAAGAATTGCTTAAGAAAAATACTGTCCTAATGGAGGAAATTGCAAAACAAGTTCGTGCGAAATTTGAGTTAGATACCCCACCTTTAGAAAAACAAGAAGTAGAAGAGATAACGGTATAGGCGAATGCCCTAACCGTTTTTTTTGTGACTTTTAAGTAAAAATGTCCGCTTTAAAAAAATGTTTACAAATAAAAATGTCCTAAAGAAAAGTAACTACAATTTACGGTTACTTTTTTAAGTGGTTATCAAGTGAAAATGTCCTATAATATTTTCTTCAGAAAGGAGGAAATTATTATGTTAGAATTAAACGAGAAAGAAAAGCAAAAAATTAAAGTGATTGAACAAGTTATAAATAAAGAAATTACTCAAAAACAAGCATCATTGAAACTGGAAATATCAGATAGACAAGTTAGAAGATTAGTTGTTGTTTATAACAAAGAAGGAAAAGAAGGATTTATTCATAAAAATCGTGGTAAAGTGAGCAACAAAAAAGTATCAACTGAAATTAAAGAGAAAATAGTTGATACTTACATCAATGAGTATGCAGATTATAACTTTACTCATTTTTATGAAGAACAAGGAATGAAATTTGGTATTTCTTTTTCAGCTATGAATACTATATTTCAAAATAACGAAATCATCTCTCCTCTTGCTCAACATAAAACAGTTAAAGTATATAATGAAAGGATGAAAAATGCAATAAAAGAACAAACCATATCAGCAGAGCAAAAACAAGTATTTGAACAAAGACAAAAAGAAGAAATAGAAAAACATATCAGAAGATCCACACTACATTATTCTTTTGGAGAAGAAGTCCAGATGGATGCAGCTTTTTGGATATGGTTTAGTAATATTGAAACTGCATTACATCTAGCAGTAGATAAAGCAACAAAGAAAGTGTTATATGGCTGGTTTAGTAAAGAAGAAACAACAGAATCCTATATGATACTTTTAATGAATATTATTTTACTTTATGGACTACCACAAAAGATAAAAACAGATAAGAGAAGTTCTTTTTCAGTAAATAACGCTAGAAGTTCTAAATCAAAACTTAATGTAACTCAATTTAAAAGAATATGTGAGGATTTAGATATCCATTTGGTATGTAATAGTAATCCATTATTTAAACCAAATGTAGAAAGAGAAAATGGCACATTTAAAGGAAGATTAAAAGCTGAATTAAATCATAATCATATAACAACTATGGAAGAAGCAAATAAATATTTAAACGAAATATTTATATCGAAAATGAATGAAAGATTTTCTTATGATATAAATCCAGATAAAAATGTAATGCAAGAAAATACTTATAGTCCAGAAGAGTTAAATATTATTATTTCAATAAGAACAAAAAGAATTATAGATAATGCTTCATCCATTAAATATTTCAGTAAATACTATCTACCAATTGATGATGAAACAGGAGAAGTAATGTCTTTTACTAAAGGAACAGGATGCATAGTAGTAAATACTTATGATAAAAAGTTATTATGTATCATAAATAATGAATTACATTCTTTATTTAAAATTGAAAAACCAGAACCTAAAAAGTATGAAAAAGTAGAATATGATAAAAGGCATATTGGACATAAACCCTCAAGTAATCATCCTTGGAAAAACGGTCATTAAAAAAGAAGTAAATATACCTAAATTACTTCTTTTTTATATAGGACATTTTCATTTAAAAGCGACGATATTTTCTTCTTTAAAAGTTTTTAATTTTTAATAGGACATTTTCACTTAAAAACCAATATATTCAATTAGGACATTTTTACTTAAAAGTCACAAAAATCATACAAATTTGGAGAAATCTGCTTGTAATCAATAAAGAACAATGCTATAATACATACAGTATTAGAAGGGAGGGATTATCGATGGCTACAGTAGTTGTCAAAAACGGAAATGTAGATGGTGCCTTAAGAACATTGAAACAAAGAAATGCAAAAGATGGTTCCTCAAAAAAAGTTCGTGAAAGAATGGATGGATATCTAAAACCTGGTGCGAAAAGAAGATTAGAGAAAAAGGAAAACACAAAAAACGTTAGAAAAAGAAATCGCGAAAGATATTAGGAGTCATGGGACTCTTTTTGCTTATAAGGAGGAGAAAATGCGAAATCAAATATTAGAAGATTTAAAAGAAGCTATGAAGGCACAAGATAAATTAAAACTATCTGTTATTCGTATGGTGAAATCCGCTATACAGATGGAAGAATTAAATACAAAAAGAGAATTAAATGATGATGAAGTGATTGAAATACTTTCAAAACAAATTAAAACGAGAAGAGAATCAATTGTAGAGTTTGAAAAAGCAAGTCGAACTGATTTAATTGAGCAGACAAGTAAAGAAATAGATATATTAAAGACCTATATGCCAGAGCCTTTGTCTGAGGAAGAAGTGAGTGACCTTATTACTAAAATATTCGAAGAAGTAAAACCGACTGTTCCTTCTGATATGGGGAAAGTGATGGGAAAATTGATGCCACTTTTAAAAGGAAGAGCGGATATGAGTACAGTTAGTAAAATTGTAAGAGAAAAAATTCAAAAATAAAAGAAATAATCATTTAATAACCGATATTATAATGCATTAAGAAACAAATGATGTAGTAGATAAATTGAAAAATTAAAAAAGAAGAAAAAAAGCGACAAGTTTATCCTTGTCTTTTTTTTATAATGGTTGTGGTGATTGAATGAAACTCTATTTAGACCTAATTTTTTTCTTGAACTTTGGTTTTGATTTTTTTCTTCTTTATGCCGTTAAAAAGATACTGAAAAGAACTGTAAAATTTTATCGACTTCTTTTAGCCGCTCTTTTTGGAGGACTTAGTATTTTTATGCTTTTTCTTCCTCTTAACTCATTTACGTTATTTCTTTTGAAGGTTATCCTCAGTATTTTTATGGTTCTCATTGCTTTTTCGTATCGAAATAAGAGATACTTTATCAAAAATATGGCGTATTTATATTTAGTGAGTATTGTAATGGGAGGAGCTCTTTACTTTATAAATGTACAGTTTAGCTATAAACAGGAAGGAATTTTATTTTATCATAATGGATTTAGTATAAACGTGTTTATTTTACTCATGATAACTCCTTTTATATTATATACTTATAGTAAGGAGATGAAGTCGTATAAGATAAAGTATACCGATTTATATGAGGTAGAAATCACATTAAAAAATGGACAAATATTAAAGAAAACCGCTTTTCTAGATACAGGAAATCGATTAACAGACTCTTTAGATAGACCAATCATTATTATGAATGAACTTGAGAAGGTACTTGAGGAAAATTATATGCTTGTCCCTTTTCGTACCATTGAAAATACAGCTTATCTTAAATGTTTTGAAGTAGAAAAAATCAAAATAAATGGAGAAGAAAAAAGAAAAATTCTTCTTGGAATTTCACCAACTCGTATTCAGATGGAAGGTGTAGATTGTATTATTGGAAAGAAAGTATTGGAGGGATAAAATGTTAAGAAAAATTATTGTATTTTTAAAACAATTCTTTAAAGAAGAAAATAACATCTTCTTTATTGGAAGTAGTGATAAACTTCCAGAACCACTCAAAAAGGAAGAAGAATTAGAACTTGTCTTAAAATCGATGGATGGAGATATCTTAGCAAGAGAAAAACTGATTGAACATAATATTCGCTTAGTTGTTTTTTTAGCTAAGAAATATGAAAATACAAACATTGACTTAGAAGATTTAGTGAGTATTGGAACGATAGGCCTTATTAAGGGAATTAATACTTATAAGACAGATAAGAATATTAAACTAGCTACTTATGCTTCTAGATGTATTGATAATGAGATTTTAATGTATTTGCGCAAAAACAAAAGGAGAAAAACAGAGATCAGTTTGGAAGATAGTTTGAGTTACGATGCAGAAGGAAACGAATTACGTTTAGAGGACATTTTAGGAACCGAAGAGGATATTGTAACAAAACACTTAGAAGAAGAAACAGAAAAGAAGCTTCTTCATATGGAAATTAGTAAATTAAATACGCGCGATAAAGAAATCATGACGATGCGTTATGGACTTTATGGAAAAGAGGAAATGACCCAAAAAGAAGTAGCAGATTATTTAGGAATTAGCCAATCCTATATATCTAGAATTGAAAAAAAAGTCATCAAACGAATCAAACAATTGGTTGAAAATTGAATAAAAAAGAAAAAAGAAATCATAAAATAATGACAAACATTATTTTATTTTTTAGCACTCATCACTTGACAATGCTAAAAAGAAGAGGTACAATGATAGCAGTACTGATGGAAGAGTGCTAAAAGAGGTGATCTCATTGCTAAGTGAAAGACAAAAGGCAATTTTAAAAATGATTATAGAAGACTATAATACGCCTGTAGGTAGCAAGGCAATTTGTGGAATCTTAGGTTGTTCAAGCGCAACGATTCGAAGTGATATGAATGATTTAGAAGAACTAGGGTTGCTTGAGAAGACACATGTTTCATCAGGACGAGTTCCAAGCGAAGAAGGCTATCGATATTATGTAAATCATTTGATGGAACCAAAAGCGTTGACGAAAGACGCTGTTATGAAATTTGATGAGATTTTTCGTACAAAGAAGGTCGCTTTAACCGATACGATCTCTAAAAGTTTAGAGCTTATTTCTGAACTTACGAATTGTACCATTATTTCATTAGGGAGAGCCTCCCATGAAAATTTCATTACAAAGGTAGAAGCAATTCCTGTGAGTGATACGAGTGCAGCTGCGATTGTGGTTACGAATACAGGACATGTAGAAAATAGAACTGTATTCTTTGAGGAAAAAGTGGATATTTTTGAAATCAAAAGAACCATTGATTTAATTAATAAGTATATCGTTGGAACGCCACTTGAAGAAGTACATACCAAACTAGAATTAGAAGTAAAGCCAATCATTCAAGAAAGTGTAGATTATCAAAAGAAGATATTTGAAGCTTTTTGTGAATTTATGAATGATGTTACAGATACCCCAAATGTCCATATGGCTGGAAGAAATAACATTATTAAAAATTTTGATGATGTTGATAAAATAAAGCATATTTTGGATAAATTTGAAGATAGAGATTTTATCAAAACCATTAAAGAAAAAGAAAATGGAATTAATATCTATATTGGTGGGGAATCCGAATTTGATCCAGACGTTTCTATTGTAAAATCGAGATATAAATCGAATGGAGAAGAAGGGACGATTGCTGTAATTGGACCAAAAAGAATGGAATATGACCGTGTAGCGGCTTTACTACAGTATATTGTTGACAACTTGGAGGAATGAGGGAGGACTTATGGAAGAAAAAGAAAAAAAAGTAGAAGAAACTTGCTCTTGTAAGCAAGAAGATTGTTGCAAGGAAACATGTACTTGTGAAAATGATTGTGCATGTGAGGAACATTGCTCTTGTAAAGAGAATGACATAGAGGAAGAAACAAAAAAAAAGACAGATTGTTCTGAGCAAGAGGAAAACAAAAAGGGAAAAAAAGAAAAAAAACATAAAAAAGAAAAACCAGAAGATAAACTAAAGGAAGCTTACGAAAAAATTAGTGATTTAGAGGATCGACTTCTAAGAGAAAAAGCAGAAATGATTAATTATCGTCATCGAAAAGAAGAGGAAACTTCTAGAATCATGAAGTATGCAAATGAAGAATTGGTACTAGAAATGCTTCCTGTAATTGATAATTTAGAAAGTGCTATTAAAATGGACGATACAAATTTACAAGATGAAGTGTCTAAATTTTTAGAAGGTTTCAAACTACTTTATGGCAATTTACTTTCTATATTAGAAAAGTTTGAAATTAGACCAATCGATGGAGTCAATAAACCTTTTGACGCTACATACCATCAAGCGGTTTTAACCGAGAAAGTTGAAGGAATAGAAACAGGAATGGTTGTCGATGTATTAAGAAAAGGTTATATGTTGAAAGACAAAGTAATTCGACCAGCTATGGTCAAAGTTTCAGAATAGGAGAGGATAAATATGAGTAAAACAATTGGTATTGATTTAGGAACAACAAATAGTTGTGTAAGTGTATATGAAGGTGGAGAGGCAAAAGTAATTGCAAATGCCGAAGGAAATCGTACGACGCCTTCTGTGGTAGCATTTGGAAAAGATGGGGAAATTATCGTTGGATTAAAAGCAAAAAATCAAATGATTACAAACCCAAATGTTGTATATTCCATTAAGAGAGATATGGGAACTGATAAAAAGGTGGATATAAATGGAAAAAGTTATACTCCACAAGAAATTTCAGCAATGATTTTAAGTGATTTAAAAAAGACAGCCGAATCTTATTTAGGAGAAAAAGTAACAAAAGCAGTCATTACTGTTCCAGCTTACTTTAATGATTCTCAAAGACAAGCCACTAAGGATGCTGGAAAAATTGCAGGATTAGAGGTAGAGAGAATTATTAACGAGCCTACGGCAGCTGCTTTAGCCTATGGTCTTGATAAACAAGATAAAAATGAAAAAGTTCTTGTTTATGACTTAGGTGGAGGAACGTTTGATGTTTCAATACTAGAGCTTGGTGATGGTGTTTTTGAAGTTCTTTCAACGAGTGGAAACAATCACTTAGGTGGTGACGATTTTGATGATCGTATCATGAACCATTTGGTTAGTGAATTTAAAAGTGAGAATGGTATCGATTTATCGACGGACAAAATGGCAATGCAAAGAATAAAAGATGCTTCAGAAAAAGCAAAGAAAGATTTAAGTGGAATGGCTTCTACTGAAATTTCAATTCCATTTATTACACAAGGAGAAAGTGGACCACTTCATTTATCTGTGAATTTAACAAAAGCGAAATTTGAAGATTTAATAGGGGATTTATTGGATTCTACAATGGAACCTGTTCGTAAAGCGTTAAGTGATGCGAAATTAACAAAGAAGGACATTGATAAAGTATTGCTAGTAGGAGGTTCTACAAGAATTCCAAAAGTAATGGATTTAATTAAAAATGAACTTGGTATAGAACCTTCTAAGGGAGTAAATCCAGATGAAGTTGTAGCTATGGGTGCTGCTATTCAAGGTGGTGTATTACAAGGAGAAGTGGATGATATCGTTTTACTAGATGTAACACCATTATCTTTAGGTATTGAAACCCTTGGAAACGTTTGTACAGTTCTAATTCCTAGAAATACAACGATTCCAACAAGTAAGAGTCAAGTATTTTCAACAGCTGCCGATAATCAACCAGCCGTAGATATCCATGTTCTACAAGGAGAACGTAAAATGGCGGATGATAATAAAACCCTTGGAAGATTCCAACTTACCAACATCCCACCAGCACCTCGTGGCGTTCCTCAAATCGAAGTTACTTTTGATATTGATGCGAATGGTATCGTAAATGTAAAAGCGAAAGATTTAGGAACAAATAAAGAACAATCAATTACGATTACAGCCTCTACAAACTTATCAGAAGAAGAAATTGATAAAATGGTAAAAGAAGCTGAAGCAAATAAAGAAGCCGATGAAAAGAGAAAAGAAGAAGCGGATTTAAAAAATGAAGCAGAACAACTTGTTTTCATGACTGAAAAATCCATAAAAGATTTAGGTGATAAAGTAAGTAATGAGGATAAAGAAAAAGCAGAAAAAGAAATAAAAGAGTTAAAAGAAGCTTTAGAAAAAGGAGAAATTGAAGAAATTAAAACGAAAAAAGAAGCTTTAAATGAAACAACAATGGCTCTTGCAACAAAAGTATATGAGGAAGCGGCGAAGAAAGCGCAAGAAGAAAATGGAAGTAGTGAAGAAGGGCAAGAAACAAAAAAAGATGATGCCATCGATGCTGAATTCGAAGAAAAATAAAGGGGAGTTCTAGGTTTCTAGAACTTTCTCACTTAAAAAAGAAAAGTAGAGGAAAATATGAAAAAACAAAGAAAACGAGAAGAAATTCTAGAGCAGTATACGTGGGATTTAACGACTATTTTTAAAAGTGATGATGAATTTTTAGAAGAACTAGAAAGTGCGAGAAAGGAAATAAAAAAGGTAGAAGACTTTCGAGGAAAAATTACTTTGAGTGCTTCTAATCTTCTTTCGTATCTACAATTTTCAGATGCACTCGAAAGAAAGTTATATAAACTATTTTATTATGCAAATTTAAAATTTGATAGTGATACAACCGATGCAGAATCACAAAAATTAAAGGGGAAAGTGGATAATTTATTGAAGGAAGAAAGTGAATTATCTTCTTTCGTAAATCCTGAACTTTTTAGTATCCCTTTTGCGCAAGTAGAAAAATATATGAACGAAAATGAAGAATTAAAAAGCTATCATCATACCTTAGAATCTTTTTATCGTACATTTCCTCATAAATTAAATGAAACAGAAGAAAAGATTTTATCGAGTTTAGGGAATGTATTATCTACACCTGAAGAGACTTATGAATGTTTAACAGATTCTGATATGAAATTTGGAACGATTGAGGATGAAGAAGGAAAAGAAGTAGAACTTACAGAAAGTAATTATACAAATTATATTCGTTCTAGTGATAGAATGGTTCGAAAAAAAGCATTTACACGTCTTTTTGAGACGTATGCAACATTTAAAAATACGATTGCAAAGACATTTGCAGGGAATGTAGATTACTTAACAAGTATGGCAAAAATACGCAAATTTCCGTCTAGTTTAGAAGCCTCTTTGTTCTATGATAAAATTGATCCAACGGTTTATGATAACTTAATTGAAACCGTTCATAAACATTTGCCTATTTTATATAAATATTATGATGTAAAGAAAAGAATTTTAAAGGTTGATGAACTTCATTTATATGATATTTATGTAGATCTTGTAGAAGAAACCGATAAAGAATATTCTTTTGAGGAAGCAAAAAATACAGTTCTAGAAGCCTTGCAAGTATTAGGTGATGACTATATAAATACATTTAAGCGTGCTTTTGAAGAACGTTGGATAGATGTTTATAATAATGTAGGAAAAAGAGGAGGAGCTTATTCGAGTGGCTTTTATGATACCAATCCTTTTATTCTCTTAAATTATGAAGGAAAACTAAGAGATGTTTCCACACTCGCTCATGAAGGTGGACACTCAATGCATACTTACCTATCTTGTAAGAACAACCCATATCATGATTCTCACTATAAAATATTTGTTGCTGAAGTGGCTTCTACTGTAAATGAACTTCTTTTACTAAAACATTTGTATAAGAAGGAGAAAGAGGATAAGCAGAAATTAGCGATATTAAATGAAATGATGGAACTATTTAAATCAACAATTTATCGCCAAGTCATGTTTGCAGAATTTGAAAAAGAAGTGCATGCATTAAAGGAACAAGGAGAAGTATTGACGAATGAGCTATTATCAAAAGAGTATTACCGTTTGAATAAAAAGTATTTTGGCGACAATGTGGTTGTTGATGAACTAATTGCTTATGAATGGGAGAGAATTCCTCACTTTTACTACAATTTCTACGTTTATAAATATGCAATTGGACTTTCAAGTGCCTGTTATATCGTAAATAACATTTTAAATGGAAAAGAAGGAGCACTAGAATCTTATCTAAATTTCTTGAAGTCAGGTGGAAGTGATTATCCAACAGAAGAACTTAAACTGGCAGGTGTGGATATTTTGAACAGTGAGGTCATAGAAAGTGCCATAAAAATGTTTGATGAGGCAATCGATGAATTTGAAGCATTATATAAAAAAGTGTATGCATAAAAAAGAGGTGAAGTATGAATAAGAGAGATTATTATGAAATATTAGGTGTAAGCAAAACTGCTAGTGAGGATGAAATAAAGTCCGCTTTTCGTAAACTTGCTAAAAAGTATCATCCAGACGTTTCTAAAGAACCTGATGCAGAAAAACGATTTAAAGAAGCACAGGAAGCCTATGCCGTTTTATCCGATTCTGATAAAAGAAGGCAATACGATCAGTATGGGCATGCGGCTTTTGAGCAAGGAGGAGCAGGCGGTTTCGACTTTTCTGGATTTGACTTTTCCGATATTTTTAGTGATTTATTTGGAGGAGGTTTTGGCTTTTCGTCTTTTGGAGGAAGAACAACAGGTGGAAAAAGAAGTCGTAGAGGAGATGACCGTCTCGTTCAGATGAATTTGACTTTCGAAGAAGCGGCTTTTGGTACCAAAAAGACACTTAATTTAACGATTGATACAGCTTGTGGTGCTTGTGATGGAAAAGGTGGAAAAGGAGAAAAAACATGTTCAACTTGTAATGGAAGTGGGACAGTAACGAAAGAACAGAGCACCTTATTTGGAACCTTTATGACAAGAACCACTTGCACGAGTTGTGGAGGAAGTGGACGTACTTATGAGGAAAAGTGTTCGAAATGTAGAGGAACAGGAAAAGTGCGTGAGAACAAAGATTTAGAAGTAAAGATACCAGCAGGTGTGGATAGTGGAAATCGACTCCGTCTTGCAGGAAAAGGTGAAGCTGGGGAAAATGGTGGGCCAAATGGAGATATCTATATTGAGTTTATAGTTGGAAAACACCCACTGTTTGAACGAGATGATAGCGATATTTATTTAGAGTTACCAATTACGATTACAGATGCGGTATTAGGAGCAAAGGTAGATGTCCCCACTTTATTTGGAACTGTGAAATTAAGCATTCCTGCGGGAAGTAAAACAGGAGATAAGCATCGTTTAAAAGGAAAAGGTTTGGAAAGTCCTAATAGTTCTCGTAAAGGAGATATGTATGTTGTTTTAAATATACAAGTTCCAACGAAACTATCAAAAGAACAGAAAAAATTGTTTGAAGCTTTAAAAGAAACCAATTTAGAAGATCATTCTGCCTTTAAAAATATACAAAAATATTTATAGAACAAGAAAAAAGACTTGTTCTTTTTTGATGAAAAAAGTCTTAATTTTCTTCCTCCTATTTTTTACATCTATCATGTAAAGTATTCATAAAGTGTTCATCAATAAATTGACAAGTTATTATCTTTGTATTACAATGATTTTAATGATAGGAGACTATTAGATGAAGAATAAGGAGGAATGTGTTATGCATTGTAAAAATTGTTTGGCTCCACTAAATGCAGACGATACTTATTGCAAAGTTTGTGGCACGCCTATAGATAGAAAAGAAAATTATCCAAGTAATGAAGAAATTATAAAAGCTTATAATAATGAAACTATGCGAGTACCTGCACAGGGGCAAGGAACTGAAAATCGTTCTGTTTCTAACGAAAGTATGGCTTCCGATTTTAGAAACTTAGAAAGACAAGAGGAGAAAATACAATCGAGTGCACAATCAATAGAAAATACTTATAATATGGAGGCAACAACTTCTCTTCCTCAACATGAACCAATTCTTGTGGCTGAACCAAAGAGTTTAGTAATTCCAAAAAGAGAAGAAATAGAAGAAGAACCGTTACCAAAACTTGATACGAAAAAGGAAGAAAAAGGAATAAGCAAAAAAACACTTTTCTTAAGTATTTTTATTGTGATGATGATTACAGCTTTGGTTACAACCCTCATTTGCATTCCTATATTTTCGAAAGTAGATAACAAAAAAGAAACCTCAGATAATCCGAAGGTAGATATTAAAACCGTTACTGAAAATCGAATTTTATTCTCAGGATATAGTTTTGTGATTCCAGAAGGTTATAGTTATAAGATTAATGGAACGCAATTACTTGTAGAAAAGAAGGATACAAAAGAAGCGATGTCTTTACAAATAGGACAAGGAACGTATGAAAATATGAAGGCAAATTTGACTTCCGTAAAGAAAAATTTGACAGATGCGAAATGGACCGTTGGAAAACTTTATGTCGATCAAACCATTGATGAAAGAAATTATTTAACGGTTGAAGCGACAGTGAACAAACAAAAAGTAATGATTGCCTATACAACAGCTGATGATACACAAGTATTTGGTATTATTTATCTAAATCCAACAGCAACGGATTATCCAAGTGATACAGTAGAATCCTTTAGTAAAATTATTGATAGTGGTCTAAAAGTAAATAATCCAGTAAATACAAATATCGCGGATTTTACTAAAAATAAGATTCTATTTACAATAACAGGAACGGATAAACCAAACCAAGGTGGAACAACGCAAGGTGGAACACAGTCTGGTGCACAACAAACAACTCCACCAAATCAGCAGACAGGTACACAAACGAATCAACAGTCGGGCACAAAGCCAAGTGGACAAACGGGTACACAAACAAGTGTGAAAACAGATAAACAAACAACAACAGATACTAACAAGCAAACTTCTACAACTAAAAACCTAGAACAAAAAGTTTTAGGCTTTTTCATGTCAAAAAATATAAATGAGAAGAAACAATTCCTATTTAGATTTAAGATACTTCTATAGAATTGAAATTGATATATTTTTAACAACTTAAAAAAACTTCTCTTTTTTTACCAAGAAACTATAATTTCATGTATAATAAAACGGGGTGATTTATATGCCAGAACTACCAGAAGTAGAAACTGTGAAGGAAGTTTTAAAAAGTCAAATATTAAATGAGACAATAGAAGATGTTAAAGTATACTATGAACCAATTGTGGCTTATCCAACTGCAAAAGAGTTTATAGAACAAGTAAGAAATCAAAAAATTAAAGCAATTGAAAGAAGAGGAAAATGGCTTTTATTTATTTTGAGTGAAAATATTCTTTTATCCCATCTTCGTATGGAAGGGCGGTATTATTTAAAAGATACAAAAGAAGTACCAACGAAGCACGATCATGTTGTCTTTTCTTTTAAAAATGGAAGAGAACTTTGGTATAGAGATACAAGAAAATTTGGAAGAATGTATCTTTATGAGAAGGAAAAAGTAAGTGAAAAAAAGCCATTGAGTGAATTAGGGTTAGAACCTTGGGATGAAGAGCTAACACCTATTTATTTAAAAGAAAAGTTAAAACGAAAACAAATTCCAATTAAAACGGTTCTCTTGGATCAAAGTATTGTCGTTGGTTGTGGAAATATTTATGCAGATGAAGTGTTATTTTTAAGTAAAATTCATCCTCTTACTATAGCAAGTCATTTAACGGAAGAAAAGCTAGCTACATTAATTCAAAGTATACGAGTTATTTTAGAAAAAGCGATTCGTCTTGGTGGAACAACAATTAAGAGTTATGAATCCAGTGAAGGAGTTCATGGAAGATTTCAAAATGAGCTTGCGATTCATGGAAGAGATTATTGTAGTGTATGTGAAGAAAGAGTTACAAAAGTGACAGTAGGTGGAAGAGGAACTTACTATTGTACTGTGTGTCAAAAAGAATGTTAAAACTCATGAGAAAATGGTTAAAGGAAAAAATATTTTTTGCTTCTATATGAAAGAAAATATGTATTTCTCTAAAAAGTGATGAAAA
>CAJTSN010000022.1:0-4192 GCA_910578745.1 uncultured Bacilli bacterium | reverse complement strand
CCCCCATAATGAAAATATACTAGAGGAGGAATGTTTGTATGGTATTTAAAAATAAAAATACAGTTAAAATTTTAAAAAGGAGGATATTACTGAGCTTATTTATATGTGTTTTTTTAGTTGGTATCTCTACTGTAGATGCAAAAACATATGCAAATTATAAGGTGGGAGATACAATAAGAGTTCATGTGAATGATACAGAAGTAAGGGAATTTTATGTTGTTAAAAATAGTACTACAACAGAAGATTTAGTGAGTGCAATAGCAAAGGAGGATAGTTATCCTGAAAAATATACTTTCGAAAATGCAGTACAGAAAGTAGAAGAATACCAAAATTCATGGAAAAATATAAATAGAGTTGAGTTGCCTAAATTTATGGATTTACTTGGATTTGATCCAAATACAGTCTGTACAGAAGGAACATTTACAGAAGCAAAATTTTTGTATACGACAAAAACGACTTATTGGATGGCGGATGAAGAAAAAGATTGCGATAATATGGAAAGCGAAGAGGACGAAGGGAAAGCACATTGGGCAATAGGCTCAGATTTATATAGAACAGAAGGGATCTATTCTACATATCAGGATAAAGTAGATCTAGCGATTCGACCAGCAATTCAAGTTTCTAAAACATATATTGAAGGTGGGGTGATCGAGGAGGGAAAAGAAGATACAGGACAAATTCCTGAAAGTAAACCCGAACAAAAACCAAATACAGGAAATAAGCAAAAAGTATATACGAATGGGACAGTAATTTACTATAATCCAGAGACAAATTCAATTTGTAATAGTAAAGATGCTGTGAGTACAACAGGAACAAAGACAGGTTGTATGAGATGGTACACTTTTGGGGATGCAGGAGAAAATGCTTCTAGTATTTCTTTGTTACTCGATCATAATACAACACTTAAAGCCGATTGGAATAGTAGTGGTGAAAAAGAAATGCGTGAAGCAAAAGTTGTTTTACAAGAAGATACAAAAACTTGGAAGAAAACCGCACGCTTAATTACTGCTGATGAAGTGGCATCGATTGTAGGAGCCGATAGAGAAGATACATTAAAGTGGAGTTCAAAAAAGGGTTTAATTCCTTATGAAACATTTTATCAAAGTCAGGATTATACGCTTGATAAGAACATATCCACATTTTATCTTGATGGTGCATCTAATATAGATAAAACTTCTTATCGAGAAACAGATGGTTGGAATAAGCAAGTGGCATCTTCTTCAAGAAAATCAAAATATGCGTGGCTTTATGATAATTTATTGAGTTGTAAAGATTATGGTTGTAATATGGATCAATATGTAATTAATATTGGCTTACCTGCTGCTTATTATACAAGTACGACAGCAGAAGCCTTAAATAAAACAGGACTCGTTTTTACAGTTACAAACCACGGGAAACTTGATGTTGACTTAACAATGAAATCCGAGTTTACAGGAATTCGACCAGTTGTTACTGTCGAAAAAAGTATTTTGCAAAAAAATACGACTTCTTCTATTACAAAAAAATGTCCAAATGATTTTAATATAGATATTTCTGCTTGTATAATAGGAGGAAAATCAGAAGAAGAATGTATTCGAATCAATTGTCTGGGAACGGAACAGATAAATAACCCAAAAACAGGACTTTCCATATTGTGGGTGTTAGTACTTGGTTTTGTCTCTTTTGGTGGACTAAGTATCTTATTGATTCGTAAAAATTATTTGTCGAAAATATAAATTAGGAAGGGTGTTTTAAGTGTATTGTAGTAAATGTGGTAGTAAAGTTAATGAACAAGATCAGTTTTGTCCTACTTGTGGGATGAAATTAGAAGGGAGAAAACAAGAGGAGAGAGACTTAAATATTCCAACGCCAACTGTGCCTTCTACTTCATCTGTAGTACAGAAAAGTGAGGCGTTAAATAAACAGGAGTATCGTATTTCAAATGATGGGATTTCACAAAACAATAGATACTATGAACAAAGAAGAAAAAGTACGAATGGGACAAATTTAGTTATTGGAATTGCTCTTTTTCTTATTCTCTTCATCGGGGGCCTTTTTCTTGCTCGTCCCCACATTAAAAATTTTATAAATCAGATAACGAATAAAAATACAAAAGGAGATTTTCTTGAGGAAAAGAAAGACAATTCTAGTGATTCCATAATTTGTACAGGTTATGGAGATTCTATTGATATGCAGATGACTCTAAGTTATCAAGGAAGTAATTTTCAAAAAGTAAAGTATAGTTTTATTTATGATAAACGCAAAGAAGAAGATGTTAATATAGGTATGACTTGTACAAATGGAGATTGTACAAGTAAAAATCAAACTTCAGTAGAAGAACAAAATCGTTTAATGCTATATATGATGCTGAATATGGAGGAAAATATATGTACACAAACAGGAGTTTCTTGTTTAGAAGAAGATGGAACTCCATATTATAAGAGTGCTTTTGAATTTACACCCTCTTTAATGTATGATTTTGATTTAAAAACCTCTTATACAAATGATTTTATAGGGGTATCAAAAGAGCAAGTGAAAAAGAAACTTACAAGTATGTATGGGCTTACTTGCAACTAGAAAGGAACAAACGAGTATGGAAAAAATCGGACACTTTTTGTTTTATCTTCTTTTTATTTTTGTATGCGGTTTTCTTATCTATTATGGATATACACAAGTAGGTAAAATAAAGAAATACAATAAAAATGCGATAGAAACAACAGGAACTATAGAATATATTTCAAGCGATTATAAGAATGTAAATATTTCTTATATAGTGAATGGAGCTCATTATCAGCTTCGCCTTCTTGAAAATAAAGATGAGAAATTACAAGTAGGCGATTCTATAAAAGTATATTATGACCAAACAAATCCAAAAGAAGCACGAAGAAATCTAGTCAGCCCAAATACAGGATACTTTGTAATGGGTTTTGGTTTTCTTTTCGAATTCTTTTTACTTTTGAGATTTGTTCAGGAATTGAGGTCGTAAAATGATTTGTGAATATATTAAATTAAAAAGTGAGAAACGGAATCATTTTTCCGTTTCTAGTACGCATGGAGAGGTAAGAGCTTCCTCTTCGATATTTCCATATAAAGGGACAATGATTGCTCGAAATCAGGAAGTTTGTTTAGTGGAAGGGAAATTAAAGTCGAATGGTTTTCATTTATATTTACAATTCGCACAAGGAGGATATGAGGTAAAAATATTTGATTCAAGTTCAAATATTCAAACAGCGGGAAGTCTTATTTCCATGATAGGAAAAGCGGTAAAAGAAAAATCTATGGATGCTTTTCATGAAGCATTAGAACCCAAAATTTATGATTTATCTGGAAATCAGGTGGGAGAGTTACAATATATTTCTGTCAAGAAAGAGGCAAATAGAGAATCTTATTATTATAGGAAGTTAATTTTAAACGGAGTCGAAGTGTTTGTGTATGTTGTAGGGCAAGGAGTAAAAGGAATTTTTTTCTGTATGTATGATGCTTTTGGCACCATGATTGCGACAGTATCAAAACAGACACAAATAAAAAATGGCAAATCGAGATATACGTTTTATTTGTTGAATGATGCTTGGTTTCCTTATGTAGCGCTTATTACAACCATTCTTCACCAATTGGATTATGAAGGAAAAGAGAAAGATGGCTGTGGGCTGGGAAGCAGAGGACAAGCTTTACATACTTTTCAAAAAGGATTATTAGAAAAATATAATCCAAATTTTATTCCTGCAATTATACAAAAAGAAGAACCGAGAAATCTTCCTGAAAATATGCCACTTGTTCACGAGAAAATCAAGGAAAGTCAGACGACAGTGGGACTTCGTTTAAGCAGGGTTATGGCAGTCATTTTTGCTCTTGGCTTTGGAATGTTATTGCTTTATTTGTTTTTTATAAGTTAAAAGTAGATGAGTACCTATTCATTTTTAAATTTATAATTTGATTATTAAAAAAGAACCTTAAATGATATGAACCCCGTTTCTTGGACATGGAAACGAGGTTCATATCAAATGATGGTTCTTTTTTTATGCAATTGAAATCATGATACGAGCAGTAAGTGAAAAATATAGATTATATAACATTGGTTTAAATTTCGAGTGAGAATTTGATTATGTATTTTTACATTACCGTTTTTAGTATAAATAAAGAGAAAAATTATTTTATAAATCCCCCATCAAATAAATTTGTAAATTTCTAAAAATCCCTTTTCTCTGTGCAGTAC
>CAJTSN010000021.1:16398-26900 GCA_910578745.1 uncultured Bacilli bacterium | reverse complement strand
CTTTTAATACCACTTTTTATTTTTACGTCTGAATAGTTACATCTATTTAAGCAAAATGAAAAAATGCAATTGACTTTAGGCAAAAATATTGCTATGATATAAGAGGTTTTTATGAAAATGTTGATGTGGAAGAGTAATACAGGAATGTAACTAAAAGCGAGTTAGAATGGTGAGAGCTAACAGGAAAAATGTATGAAAAACACCACGGAATGAATGATTGAATGAAAGTAAATCATTCCGGTTATACCGTTATAATGTCAAGTGATCAGTTATGATAAAAAGGGTGGTACCATGGGCAATCTCATCCCTTTACGATAACTGATTTTTTTATTTAAGGAGGAAAATATGTCAAAATTTACAAAAGAAATGGTAACCGATTATGCCAATAAATTGATGATTGGTCTAACAGAAGAAGAAACAAAAATGGTTTTAGAAGAGTTTGAAATTATCGATAAGAATATTGATGTTATTAATAAAATTCCAGATATTGATAAGATAGAACCTATGTCGTATTGTTTAGATGATTTTTCTTATGTATTAAGAGAAGATGTAATAGAAGAATCCGTTCCTACGCAAGACTTGCTTATGAATTGTGATGATGCCAGTGGGGATGAAGTGTGTGTACCAAAGGTGGTGGAATAATGGAATATATGAGTAAAAGCATTTTAGAAATACATGAAGATTTAAAGGCAAAAAAAGTAACGAGTAAAGAACTAATTGAAGAAGCGACAAAAAAGGCAAAAGAGGTGCAAGAAAAATACAACGCTTTTGTGACAATTTTAGAAGATGTAAAACCAGTTGAAGAAATTAAAACAATGCTTTCAGGGATTCCTTATGGAGTCAAGGATAACTATTCTACAAAGGGAGTTTTGTCAACAGGTTCTTCGAATACCTTAAAAGACTATGTTCCTTTTTTTACAGCAACCGCTATTCAAAATTTAGAAAAACAAGGTGCCGTTATGGTAGGGAAAACGGTTTTAGATGAATTTGGAATGGGTGGAACTGGGACAACAGGACATACAGGTATTGTAAAAAATCCATGGGATACATCTAGAATGTGTGCTGGTTCAAGTGCTGGTTCTGCTTGTAGTGTAGCAAGTGGAGTGTACCCTTATGCAACAGGATCAGATACAGGAGATTCGATTCGAAAACCTGCGGCTTACTGTGGAATTGTAGGGTATAAACCAACTTATGGAATGATTTCTAGGTATGGTCTATTTCCTTTTACCTCTTCCCTTGATCACTGTGGTGTTTTAACACGTAATGTACAAGATGCAGCGATTGTTGTTGATGCAATGAAGGGGATTGACAAAAATGATATGACCTCTTGGGATTCTAGTTCTATACATCTATATGATTCGATTGATGGATGTGTAGAGGGGAAAAAAATATGTTATATTAAGGAAATTTGTGATATAGAAAATTATCCAAATGCAACGGAAGAATTAAAAGAACACTTAGAAAATTTCAAAAAAACGATAGCTCTTGCGAAAGAACTTGGCATGCTTGTAGAAGAAGTTCATGTGGATCAAACTTTATTAAATGCGATTGCCTCTTGTTATGTCGTTATTTCTTGTGCAGAAGCAACATCAAATATGTCAAATTTAACTGGTTTTATTTTTGGACCACGTGGAGAGGGAAAAAATTATATAGAAATGATGAAAGATTATCGGACAAAGGGTTTTTCTCCTTTAATTAAAAGAAGATTTGTCATAGGTTCTTATGTACTTCAAAAAGAGAATAAAGATAGATATTTCTTTAATGCCCAACGAGTTCGAAGACTACTTGTGGATACATGGAAAAAATTATATGAAACCTATGATGCGGTACTTTTACCAGTTGGAAGTGGACCAGCCAAAAAGCCAGAAGAATCGAAAGAAATATTAGATGAAAATACGCAAGTTTTAGAAGAACATTTACAAGTAGGAAATTTTGGCGGGTTTCCATCGATTACGATTCCAAATGGATTTATACATGGACTTCCTGTTGCATGTAATATTACAAGCAATTGCTATGAGGATAGTACCGCTTTAAATATTGCGTATGCATTAGAAAGTAAAATGAACTATAAAAATCAAATTGCAAAGGAGGGAGACTAGTGGAATATAAAGTATTGATTGGTCTAGAAATGCACTGTGAAATTAGTAAGACAAATACAAAAGTATTCTCATCAGCAAAAAATGGATACAATAATGCCCCAAATACCAATATCCGTCCTGTAGACATGGCTTTTCCGGGAACACTTCCTGTTTTAAATAAAGAGGCAGTTAAAAAGGCATTGATGGCAAGTATGATGCTATCTTGTACCCAACCAGAGTATCTTTGTTTTGAAAGAAAAAACTATTATTATCCAGATCTTCCAAAAGGATATCAAATTACGCAAGAAACAAAACCAGCTCCTATTGGAATGTATGGAAAATTAGTTTACGAATGTAAGGATGAACTTAAAACGGTCCGTATTAATAACATTCATCTAGAAGAAGATGCCGCTAGTACGGATCATTATACATCGGTATCAAAAATCGATTACAATCGTGCTGGAGTTCCTTTACTAGAACTTGTAACTGAACCTGATTTTCGTAGTGCAGAGGAAGCTGTAGCCTTTTTAGAAACAATGCGTAGCAATTACCAATATGCGGATATTTCTGAAGCGGATAGCAAAAAAGGACAAATAAGGTGTGATGTCAATGTTTCTATCATGGAGGCTTCCTTAGATGAATCGAATCCAGAAAATTGGGGTACAAAAGTAGAAGTGAAAAACGTAAACTCTTTTGGTGGAGTTCGTGATGCTATCAATTATGAAATCAAAAGACAGATCGAATTAAAAGAAAATGGAACGTATGATTCGATGGAGCAACAGACAAGAAGATGGGACGAGGAGTCAGGAACCACAATTTACATGCGTGATAAAGTCGATGCGATTGATTACAAATATTTTATTGATCCAAATATTCCGAAATTGAAATTAGATCCACTTTGGCTTGAAGAAATTCGAAAAGAGATTCCTGTTCTTGCCTTCGAAAGAAAACAAAAATATATGCAGGAATATGGACTTTCTAATTATGATGCTACGAATTTAGTGAAAGAAAAAGAAATTTCTGAATACTATGAAGAATGTATTTCTTATGGAGTGAGTCCAAAAAGTGCTTGCAATTGGATTACTTCAATTATTTTAGGACACATAAATAAGTATGAATTAAAAATAACAGATATTTTTGTTACCCCAAAGATGCTCGCCGATTTAATTCAAGTATTAGAAAAGGGAGATATTTCTTCTAAACAGGCAAAAGAAGTTTTGTATGACTCTTTAAAGGAAGATAAAGAACCTCTTAAAATCATTGAAGAAAAAGGAATTCGTCAAATCGGAAATGACGAGGAAATTTTGAAAATAGTAAAAGAAGTATTTGTGGAAAATAAAGAAGCAAAAGAACAATATAAGAGTGGAAAAACGAATATAGTAGACTTTTTAGTAGGACAAGTTATGAAAAAAACACGTGGAAAAGCAAATCCAGCTATGGCTATGCAGTTTATTAAAGAAGAATTGGAGAGATAATATGGATGTAAGGGAACTATATGAAAAAGTAGAAGAACTTGTTGATAAAGAAGTGACTTTACAAGGATGGATTAAAAATCATAGAAGACAAAAAGAATTTGGATTTTTAGATTTTTCTGATGGAACTTGTTTTAAACTGATTCAAATTGTATATGAAAGTACCCTTGAAGATTTTGAGGAAATTGCCAAATATACAGTGGGAACCGCAGTAACATTAACAGGAACTTTAGTAAAATCAGAGGGTTTGCAACCTTATGAAATTCGTTTAAAAAAGATAAAAAAAGAAGGCGATTGTCCAGAAGATTATCCTCTACAACCAAAAAGACATACGAAAGAATTTTTAAGGGAAATTGCTTACCTACGTCCTCGAACGAATTTATATGGAGCCATATTCCGTGTAAGAAGTGTGGCTGCTCAGGCAATTCATACGTATTTTGGACAAAAAGGGTATGTCTATGTGCACACACCTTTGATTACAGCAAACGATGGCGAAGGGGCTGGAGAAATGTTCAAATTAACCACTTTCGATTTAGACAATATTCCTCGAGTCGATGGAGAGATCAATTATAAAGAGGATTTTTTTGGTAAAAAAGTAGGTTTGACAGTTACTGGGCAATTAGAAGGAGAAACGTTTGCTTTGGCCTATAAAAAAATTTATACGTTTGGACCAACCTTCCGAGCAGAAAATTCCAATACAAAAACACATGCTTCCGAATTTTGGATGGTTGAACCTGAAATTGCATTTTGCGATTTAGAAGGTCTTATGGATATCGAAGAGGATATGCTTAAATATATAGTAAAAACTGTCTTAGAAAAGTGTCCAGAAGAAATGGAATTCTTTAATTCTTTTGTTGAAAAAGGTTTACTTGATAAATTAAATATTTTATTGAATAATAAAGCTGTTCGTATTACCCATGAAGAAGCAATCTCTATTTTAAAACGTGCAGATAAAAAATTTGAATATGCACCTAAAGAAGGGGAAGATATTGCGAAAGAACATGAAAAATATTTGACAGAGGAATATTTTAAAGCACCTGTTTTTGTAAAAGATTGGCCAAAGGATATTAAAGCCTTTTATATGAAACTAAATCCTGATAATAAAACGGTGGCTGCGGTTGACTTATTAGTTCCGGGTTCTGGAGAATTAATGGGTGGCTCACAAAGAGAAGAAAATTATACGAAACTAAAAAAACGAATGGAAGAACTTCATATGAAAGAAGAAGGTTTAGAATGGTATATGAACTTAAGAAAGTATGGAGGATGTATCCATTCTGGGTTTGGAATGGGATTTGAGCGTTTATTAATTTATTTAACAGGAGTAGACAATATTCGTGATGTGATTCCATATCCTAGAACTCCAAAAAACTGTGAATTTTAGGAGATGAGTTGATGATAAAGAATAAATACAGAAGTATATATTGTGGAAAGATTAAAGAAGAAAACTTAAAAGAGGAAGTTACTGTATCTGGATGGGTAGAAAACATTCGTGATCATGGAGGCGTTATTTTTGTTGATTTGCGAGATGAAACTGGCGTTGTTCAACTGGTATCGAACGAAGATATTTTTCATGGACTTACTCGTGAGTCGACTATTTGTGTTGTAGGACATGTTCGAAAAAGAGAAGAGGAAGACTATAATCTTAAATTGGAAACAGGAACAGTTGAAGTTCTTGTAGATCATTTAGAAGTATTAGGGGAAGCATTACACGTTTTACCCTTTGAGATTAAGTCATCAAAAGAAGTAAGTGAAGATATACGTTTAAAATATCGTTATTTGGATTTAAGAAATAAGAAAGTACATGATGCCATTTGTTTTCGTTCAAAATTGCTTAAATTTTTGCGTGAAAAAATGGACTCTCTACATTTTACAGAAATACAGACTCCCATTATTACAGCCTCCTCTCCAGAAGGAGCAAGAGATTTCTTAATTCCATCTCGTAAATTTCATGGAAAATTTTATGCTTTACCACAAGCTCCACAAATCTTTAAAGAATTATTAATGGTAGGAGGATTTGATAAATATTACCAAATTGCTCCATGCTTTCGAGATGAAGATTCAAGAGCTGATCGAACTTTAGAATTTTATCAATTGGATTTTGAAGCGGCTTTTGTAACAGAAGAGGATATCTATGCGATTGGAGAAGATATTTTCTATGATACATTTAAACATTTTTCGAATAAAGAGATTAGTCCAAAACCATTTAGAAGAATTTCTTATCATGATGCAATGTTACACTATGGAACCGATAAACCTGATTTAAGAAATCCACTTTTGATTATAGATATTAGTGAAGAATTTAAGGAAAGTAGTTTTAAGCCATTTAAGGGAGCCACTGTTCGAGCAATAAAAGTGAATCATATTCAAGATAGATCCAATTCATGGTTTAATGAGGTCGTCGACTATGCCACCTCGATAGGAATGCCCGGAATTGGTTATATTACAGTTTTAGAAGATTTGTCTTTTAAAGGTCCTATTGACAAATTCTTAACAGAAGAAAATAGAAAAAATCTAATTTCTAAAGTAGGACTGGAAAAAGGCAGTGTACTTTTCTTTATTGCCGATAAGAAAGAACAAATGGCTTCTAAATATGCAGGCATGATTCGTTTAGAGTTAGGACGTAAATTACACTTAATTGACGAAAATAAATTCGAATTTTGTATTGTAAATGATTTTCCAATGTTTGAGTATAATGAAGAAGAAGGAAAATTTGAGTTTTGTCACAATCCCTTTTCTATGCCTCAAGGAGGGAAAAAGGCCTATGAAAACGATATTTCTACCATTCTAGCTTATCAATATGATTTTGTATGTAATGGTTATGAAATGGCCAGTGGGGCAGTTCGTAATCATGATTTAGCCTCTTTAGAAAAAGGATTTGAAGTTGTTGGATATACCAAAGAGGAAGTCGAAACAAAGTTTAAATCTCTTTATGAGGCTTTTAAGTATGGAGCGCCGCCTCATGCAGGAATGGCCCCTGGAATCGATAGGATGCTAATGCTTTTACTTGGAGAAGAGAATTTAAGAGAAGTACAAGCCTTTCCTATGAGTACATCAGGGCAAGATTTTATGATGGGTTGTCCTAGTGAAGTATCAGAACAGCAATTAAGAGAAGTTCATATCAAAATAAGATAAACTTCTTTTTTTTATCATTTTGACAAAATACAAAAATTCTGTTATGATAAGGAACAAAAAAGGGGGGAATTTTATGAAAAAATATTATGCGAATGGACTTGAACTACTTCTTGATGAACAGGCGTTTAATAAAGGAGAAGAAGCAAATTTACACCTTTGTAGAAATTATCCAAAGAAAGTAATGGCTGCTAAAATATTCAAAGGTTATCGGCGTAAAAACTTGCCTCTTCCTAATGAAGAAATGTATGAGAGACAAACAACCTTGCATACAGAAAGTTTTTATTTACCACAAGAATTAATTCATGATGACGAAGGAAAATTTTCGGGTTGTTTAGAAGATTTATTTGAGAATCCTTCTTCTTTTACATATGCACAATGTATGGAGATAAAGAAATTGGCTTTTGCGTTACAGAAGATATATCATGATGTAGATGTTTTTACGGAGGCAGGGATTCGGATTCATGATATGAAAGTCAATCATATTTTGTATAATAAGGAAACAGATGAGATAGGTGTAATTGATACAGGTCTGTTCTACTTTAATGAAGATAAAGATTTAAAAAATCAAAACTATATTCATATGAATATGGAGTTAAGAAAGGCTCTTCTTTGGTTAAATAAGAAAGGGACAGAAACAGAAATGCTATCAATTGATTTACCCTATGTGTATGATTTATTAGATACAGATACAGTTTCTTTAGCGGACATTTTACTTGATGAAAGCAAAAAATACGGTGTTTTCACTGTAGAAGAATTAAAAAAGGTATATCAAAAGGAAAAGTATTATTAATTGAAAAAAGACGACTTTATTTAAGAGTCGTTTTTAAGTAGTAATGCTTATTTTTTGCTATATTGTTTATGGATTAAAACTGTATCTGTATCCTCTTTTTCTTATTGTTGTAAATGGATGAGGAGTTCCCTTAATTCTTCATAATTCATTGTATCAATTGTATCTAAGTCAAAAAGAATTTGTATGTCAAAGTTAGAATACAAAAATGCCTTTTTTCTAATTAAAATAGGCTTTTAGGAAGGAAACTGTAAGAAGAAAAAAATTTATATAAAAAGAAAACGACTTTCAAAATCGTTTTTTATTTTTACTCGAATATTTTGAGTTAACTTCACTTTGGTGACCAGTACGAGATTCGAACTCGTGAATGCTGCCGTGAAAGGGCAGTGTGTTAAGCCACTTCACCAACTGGCCAGATGGCGCCTAATGTAGGACTCGAACCTACGACCTATCGGTTAACAGCCGAGTGCTCTACCAACTGAGCTAATTAGGCACAGCCTTAATTCCTTAAGACTCTTACATTATATAATACAAATTCATATTTGACAAGACTTTTTTTCAATTTTTAACCACATTGTGCATTTTTTTTCGATTTTATAGATAAATTTTTCGATTTTTCCTCTCAAAAAATAATTTTATGGTAGAATAAGAAACAGAAAGAAGGGACTTATGAAAACAATCATATTATCTTTTTTTACACTTTTCTCACTTTTTGTTGATATACAAGAAAAAACGAAAAATATAGGGTTTTCCAATGGTATTTTAGAAATGTCTCTTTGTTGGATTTTCTTTTACTTTTATTATAAAAAAGAAAGAAAAATAAAATCGAAATCTTTTATGGTTGTAAGTGTTATTTTTAGTGTTTGTATGCTCATAGGAAATTCTTTTGCGTCTACAGGGGATTTTACACTTTTGTATAGAACCCCTATGCATTTTGGATTACAATTGTGTAGGTTCGTCGGATATATTTTCTTTTTTAAGACAGGCTTATCCTATGTATATACTTATTTAAAGAAATATAAAAAGAGTTTTCCTTATCAAAGAGGAATCAAATTATTTGATGAGCATCCTTTTTTGTTTCCTTGTATCTGTTTATTTTTAAGTTATCTTATTTATATGATTGCCTTTTATCCTGCGATTTTATCTCCAGACCCAAGCAATCAGATTAAGCAGTTTTTCAATATAGAAACGAAATATTTAGATAGTGTAATTGTTACAAATCCAAATGTGTATCTAACCAATCATCATCCTGTTTTTCATACTATGCTTTTAGGTGGATGCACAAAGATAGGCCTTTTATTGGGAAGTTTTAATTTAGGTTTATTTATCTATACTCTTTTACAAACATTGACTGTTATTTTTACTCTTTCTTATACGATTTTCTTTATGAAAAAAATAAATACGCCTTATCGAATTCGATGTTTCTTCTTACTTTTTTATATGTTTTGTCCCATTTTTCCTCTTTATGCAATGTCAACTGTGAAAGATACCTTTTTTTCGTGCTGTATCGTTTTATACACGATACAAGTCTTTGTTTTATTACAAAACAAAGACTATCAAAAACATCAATTTTTATTCTTATTTTTGATTATTCTCTTCTTAATATTATTTCGAAATAATGGCATTCACGTCTTCTTACTTTCTTTTCCGTTTCTTTTTTTCCTTTTGAAAAAGATATGGAAGAAAAATCTTCTTCTGTTTCTCCTTTGTCTTGCATGTAATTTTGGATATACAAAAGTTCTTCTTCCTGCATTTGATATTCCCGAAGGAAGTATTCGTGAAATGCTTTCCATTCCTTTTCAACAAACAGCACGTTATGTGACGAAATATGAAAATGAGATTACAGAAAAAGAAAAGGAAGCCATTGATAAGATTTTGGTGTATAATACTTTGAAAGAGCGATATGATCCTACTATTTCTGATCCTGTAAAATCAGAATTTAACAAATATGCAACAGAGGAAGATTTAAAAGATTATTTTGGAGTATGGTTAGGACAGTTTTTTAAACATCCTCTCGTCTATTTAGAAGCAACGGTTGCAAATACATATGGTTACTTTTATCCAAATACAACTTCTTGGTATGTCTATTACAAATATGATGACCGTCTTAGTAGTGCAGGATTTGACTATCGTTATAACCAATTAGAGGACTTGAGAAATACGCTAAGTAAATATGCAAATACATATAAGAAAATACCTCTTATTGGATTAAGTGTGAATATTGGTTTTTCCTTCTTTGTTTTAATGACTCTCTTTATTTATGTCTTTTATGAAAAGAAATATAATGATCTTCTTATTTTTGTACCACACTTTGTTTTACTCTTCGTTTGTGTCGCTTCTCCTGTGAATACTTATTTTAGATATGCTATGCCTTATGTATTTGCACTCCCCATTTTGTTTTGTATAACATTATTCATATTAAAAGAGAAAGATAGGTGATTTTGTGAGTGGAAAAGGATTTGCTTTAACCTTTATATGTTTTTTGTGTTTATTATTTCTTCTTATTTCAATGAATAGAAATGAGCCTATGCACTATTATAAAGTACAAGTAGGTGAACAAGAGGTGTCTTATTATGTAATAGAGGATACCAAAAAAATATATATTGAGGATGTAATTGAAAATAAAATTGAAAACAAACAATATGTTGATAGACAATTACTAGAAGTAGGGAAAAATATTCCTTCTATACGCATTTCTAAATATGCTTGTACAAAAGAAAATAGTGAAAGGACAATTGATTGTAAACCTTTTTATAAAACAGGAAAACTTCCCTTTATACAAGAAATAGAAGAAACGCCTAGTTCTCTTAAAATTTTATTTAAGGATAAGGTTTTATATCAGTCTACTTATAAAGAGGATATAAGTGATCTTTTAAAAGAAGAGGGACGTTATTATTTTATTGTAACTTATGAAAGTAAAAATAAGAAAAAAGAGAAAATGACAAAATTATTGTTTTCAATAAAGGTAGGTTGAAGAGTATGAAAAAAACAGAATATGAAGATTTTAAAAAAGATGCGATACGTGATTACTTT
>CAJTSN010000021.1:11814-16309 GCA_910578745.1 uncultured Bacilli bacterium | reverse complement strand
CTGGAAAATCAAAGAAACAGAAAAATCTTTAAGTATGCCATTTTCTTTTTGATGATTTTTTTACCATTCGTTATTATTTCCTATAAAAGTATGCAGATTATTCTACAAGCTTCAAATAATGCGAATCGGATTGAAAATGATGAAAAAGAAATTCAAAATTATGGAGAAAATTTAATCAAAAATCAAGAATTTCTATCTTCTCTTTCTTTTAAAGATGACAAAGCAATTGTTTATTTAGATGCTATTTATAATAAAAAATATAGTATTTCTTTAGAAAAAAAATATTTTGATAAAAAATACGAACACCAGTGTTTAGGGTATTTCGTTATTCTAAAAGAAAATTCAACTTATAAAATAAATACAGATTCTTACTGTAAAATGTAGGGAATAAAAATGTAAACCAAAATGAATTTGTAAGATAAAGTTCATTTTTTTTGTTATACTAAAACTAGGTGATAGAATGAATTCAGTGGATATTATTAATAAAAAAAGACTGGGATTTTCTCTTACAAAAGAAGAAATTTCTTATATGGTTATGGGATATGTGCAGGGTGAAATACCTGATTATCAAATGAGTGCTTTTTTGATGAGTATCTGTTTAAAGGGCATGAATGATGAGGAGATTTTTTTCCTAACCGATACGATGCTTCATAGTGGACATATATTGGATACTTCATTTTTAGGTGTGCATACGGTTGACAAACATTCAACAGGTGGGGTTGGCGATAAAACGACGCTTGTTGTTGCTCCACTTGTTGCTTCAACGGGAGTGAATGTTATTAAAATGAGTGGGAGAGGATTAGGCTTTACAGGGGGAACAATCGATAAATTAGAGTCTATTGAAGGATTGAGAACTTATTTAACAGAAGAAGAACTTAGAAAGCAAGTGGAAGCGATTCATGTTTGTATTGCAAGTGGAGGAAAAGATTTAGTTCTTGCAGATAAAAAAATGTATGCTCTAAGAGATGTAACAGGGACAGTAGAGTCTATTCCCTTAATTGCATCTAGTATTATGAGTAAAAAAATTGCTGCTGGATCGAAAAAGATTGTGATGGATGTAAAAGTTGGAAATGGAGCTTTAATGAAAACAAAAAAAGAGGCAGAAGAACTTTCAAAAATCATGATACAAATTGGAAAACGATATGGGGTCGTTGTCGAATGTGTTTTATCAAGTATGGATTTTCCTTTAGGATATGCAATTGGAAACGGGCTTGAGGTAAAAGAAAGTATTGAGGCTTTGCGAGGAAAATTTGCTCCTGATTTTTATGAACTTGTTCTTACACTTGCTTCTCAAATGGTTGCTTTAGGATTAGAAATTCCTTTAGAAGAGGCGAGAGAAAAGGTTGTTTTAAACTTAGAAAATGGACAAGCTTATCAGACCTTTTTGAAATTGGTAGAAAATCAGCATGGAAATATAGAAAAAGTGGATCTGTCAAATACAACGTATGATGTATTCAGTGAAGAAGAAGGATATATTACATCAATTGATGCTTTGCATCTTGCGAAAATTTCTTCTAAACTTGGTGCTGGAAGAGAAAATTTAAATGATGAAATTGATTATGGTGTTGGTTTATGGCTCTTTAAAAAACCAGGAGATTTTGTGAAAAAGGGGGAAGCGTTATTACGCGTATATTATCGTCAAAAGAAAATTGAACAAGAAGAAATTTTAAAAAGTTATAAAATAGAACAAGAAAAAAAAGAAGTTTCGTCAATTCTTTTGGGGTATGTAAAGTGAGTAGGCATTATAGTTTTTAGGGATACAGTATAGAAAAGAGGTTGAGTATGAAAAAAGAGGGATTTACATTAATTGAACTTTTAGCTGTCATAGTAATACTTGCAGTAATTGCACTGATAGCTGTTCCAGTAATACTAAGTTTAGTGGATAAATCGAGGAAGAAAGCAGCGGAAGAAAGTGCGATATTGTATGTAGATACCATTGAGAACATGCTTATGTTAAATAATGTAGAAAATACAGATGGAAAAACATATAAAGTAAAAGGAAGAACGGTAGTTGATGAAAACGATAAGGTCATTTTGAATTTAGAAATTAAAGGAGATGTTCCTTATAATGGTGTAGAAAACGTCATTAAAATCAATAGTGGTTTTATAGAAGAAGCGAATTTACGATTTAATTCTTACTATGTGCATTATGAAATGGATATGACAACGAAGAAATTTAAAACTTGTACATCACAAAAGGGATTTTTGGACAAATGTGATGGAACAGGAGAAGTGAAACCAAGTGAGCCAGAAGGACCTAAAGGTGATGGACCAACCATTGAAATGGCACAAGATAAGACCTATTTAGCGACAGTTTATCTAGATCCAACGGATATAAGTCGAAAGTGTACAAAAGAAGAAGCAGACGCCAATGTAAATGAAAAAGGAACACCAACTGGTATTAAAAGAGGGTGTATGAAATGGTATGCTTATAAAGATGATGGTACAAATTATACGATGATACTTGATCATAATACAACAGTTGGAGTGCTAGGAAGTGAACAAGTGGGAGCAACTGAGGTGGTGGAAAGATTTAATAAGGATGTAGAATCATGGGAAACAATTATTAAGAATACAGCAAGATCAATTTACGCTGATGAAGTAGCTGAAATTACAGGAGCGAATCGCGAGGATACAATTAAATGGAATGCGAGTAAGAAATATAGTTCATCTAATGTGATAGATATAGATACAGAGGTGAGTTCTTTTTACTTTGATGGAAGTGGCTCTACTTATGATGGTTGGAAAAATCAAGTTGTGAGTCATTCTGGTGAAAGTAAATATGCGTGGTTATATGATTATACAGACTGTATCAATGGAAGTATTGAATATGGATGTTCCATAGCAGATAGTCATACTTATTTTGAGACTTATTCCTCAATTCCACCATGTCCTAACAATACATGTGCGGGGTATATTCATTTATATTATTATTGGACTTCAGATATTTTTAATGGTGGTTGGGAGAATGGTTACCTCCTTTCTCGATATGGCCATCTTACTCATGTTGTCCCATCATCCCCTATTTATGCTGGCATACGTCCTGTGATTACAGTTTCAAAATCGATTTTTGAGTCGAAGGAAATTGCTAAACCAAAAGGAGAATTGGAAGAAAAACTAAAAATTGGGGATTACATAAGCTATATCCCAGAAAATACATCTTATACCATAAAAAAAGAAGATACCTATTATAGTGCAGATCAAACCATTCGTCCAAGTGAATTAAATTTATGGAGAGTGATTCGAAAAAATGTTGATGGAACAGTGGATATAGTATCAGAATATATTTCCAGTAATCAAATACATATAGGAACAAATACTTCTAAAGAGATTGCCTATCAAAATTATATAGACATATTAAATAAGATAGCTAGTTCGTATGAAACGGAAGAGTACACAATAACATCTAGACATACAGGTTATGATAATACACAAGCTTTGGGGGTATTACCTAATACGAATTCCAGTTTGGATAATGGTTATATAGTAGATATGGACTTAATCAAAGAAGCAGTGGGATTTATCACAGCGCGACGAGCAGGAACTACACAATATCTAGGCTATTGGTTAGCATCTCGTGATGCAACTACTACTGGTCGAGTTTTGAATAATTCTGGTGGATTTACAAGTTTTCATTTGAATGGATATTGTACATATGTAAGACCAATAGTTGTTTTAAGGGCAGACTTAAAAATCTTATCTGGTAATGGACAAGAAGATGCACCATATCAATTGAAGTTATAGAAGAAGTTCATTTTAATATAGATCGTTTATTAAAAATAAAAATCAGGAGTTTAAAAGACTTCTTTTTTCTCTCACTCATTTTTTACAATGTCAATTTATGTCAAATAAAAGAAATTTGGTTGAAATTTTACATAGATTCCTATATGATTAAAATAGGGAGCGTGAGAATATGATATATCCTTCAATCGATATTTTATTAAACCAAGTTGGTTCGAAATATCTTTTGGTAAACTTAGTTTCAAAAAGAGCTAAGGAAATGCAAGAAAAGGGTAATTTACAAATGAAAGAAAAAGATTATGTATCAGCTAAAGAAATTGGAAGAGCCTTAGAAGAAGTGTCAAATAATTTAATTAAACTGCCAGAAGGGGAAGAATAAACTCTTTTTTTTCTATTGACAGGCGAACAAAAGTTCTTTATAATGAATTTAGGTGGTTCATTTGAAAGTAGAAAAAATAAAAAAAATGGCAAATAATAAATATAAAATTGTTTTTGAAAATGGAAACACAATTACGACTTATGACGAAGTTCTTTTAAAAAATAATATTTTATTTCATAAAGAAATCGATGGGGAAATGTTAAATAAAATAGAACAAGAGGAAGAATACTACACTCTTTATAATACTATAGTAAAATATATGAAAAGGTGTATTCGAAGCAAAAAAGAAGTCATAGACTATTTAGAAAGGCAAGAGGGTTCTAAACAAGATAAAGATAAAATTATAAAGACTTTAGAAGAGAAGGGTTTTATTAA
>CAJTSN010000021.1:0-11788 GCA_910578745.1 uncultured Bacilli bacterium | reverse complement strand
CACTTAATAGATGAGACAATCATTTCAAAATATTTATCTAAATTATCTGATACAGAAATCTATGATACTTTATATAAAATGGTAGAAAAAAAAATATGTTTAGATCATAAACATGCAAGGGGAGTTTTAAAACAAAAACTGATTTCTTACTTTTTAGAAAAGGGATTTGAAGGAGAGATGATTGCCCAAATTTTTGATGAATTATATAAAGAAGATCGTTCCATTTTATATAAAGAATACGAAAGTATAAAACATAAATTAGAAAGAAAGTATACAGGAAAAGATTTAGAATATCATATTATTCAAAAATTATATCAAAAAGGTTTTTTAAAAGAACAGATTGATAAAATAAAAGAAGAAAGCGATTAACTTTCTTCTTGATTTGTATTTAGAGATTTTTTATAGTTATCCTTGATTGTAGAATCAGCAATATCAAATTCATATTTTTCACGAACTTCAATCCATGTATTTGTAGCAAGATTTGCGTCATTCTTTAATTTATTTTCTGTTATTTTTTCTAAACATGTATCTTTTGCCTTTTCTAAAGAAGGTTTTTCAGTAGCGCTAACTCTATAAATAATGTGATACCCATAAGTAGATTCCACAGGTTCTTTTGTATAATTTCCATCTTCTAGGTTAAGAGTGGCTTCAAAGAAAGAGTCAACATAATCCCCGTTTGTAAATGAAGGAAGATCTCCATCTTTTTCTTTTGTTTGTTCATCATCAGAGTATTCTTTCACCACATCACTCCAAGAAGTACCATCATTTAACTTTTCAATAGCTTCTTCTGCTCTCTTTTTGGCATTTTCATTTGCTTCTTTTTTTTCATCATCTGACATTTCACTCTTTGTTTCTGGTTTTACTAAAATATGTTTTACTGTGTAATCTCCATAAATTTCTTTTTCATAATATTCATTGATTTCATCATCAGTAATTTTTTCCTTTACATATTTTTTTATGATGTCATTTTTCTTGTTGCCTTCAATAGAAGCCTTTATAAAATCATCATCGTTTGAAAATCCATAATAGTTTAGAACAGTATCCCATGAATAATTGTATTGTTCATAATAAGATTTCGTACTAGAAAGTTCCGCTTTCGCACTTTCTTCATAGTCCTTGTCATCTGGAATTTCTGTACGAATAATATAGCTATCTACCATATTTGTTAGTGCAATACTTCCGTATTTCTCTTTCAATTCATCGAATAATTCTTCCGCTGTAAATTCTTTGTTTTTTAAAGATGCCACTACTTCTTTTCCATCTTTCAATTTAACTTTTGTTCCACATCCAGTAACAAAAAGAATACCGCATATGGTTATAATTGGTAATATTTTTTTCTTCATAAATTTCCTCCTAACTAATAGTTTATCAAATTAAAGAGTAAAAAACAAGAAAAATGCAAGGTTTTGTAGGCTTTTTATGACTTTTCATCTAGATTTCACAATAAAAAAATAGTGTTTGTATATTTAGCTTTACTGTAGAAATTTAAAATGTACTTAAAAAGTTTTTTAAAAGAAAAATTTGTTTGTTTCTATGAATTATATAAGAAAATAGTATACTTTTAAAAAATTTTTATCTTATATAAAAAATTTAAATGTATTTAGGTCACTTGTAATCACCAAAAACACTCTTTTGCGTACAATACTTTAGAAATAGAAAAAAGGAGGAATGTTATATGTGTAATAACGGTGTATCAGGTGCTGCAATTGTTTTAGTTCTATTTATTCTTTTAATCATCATACTAGGAGCCTATATTTAGGTCTTAAAGGAGGTGTATTAAATGTCATGTAATAATTCTTGTAATGGAACAAACACTTCAAATGTAGGAAATGGATGTTCAAATGCTGGAACATCACATGGATGTGGTAGCGGTTATGTAATCTTAATTGTTTTATATATTTTACTTGCTATTATTCTAGGTTCTTACATTATGTGTTAAGAAAAGGGTTTCCTTTTCTTTTTTTTGAAAAAAATTTGATTTTTTAGTATACTATTGTATGATGTGATTTGGGTGATTATATGGATCAAGAAAAAATTGGAGAATTTATTAAAAAGTTAAGGCAGGAGAAGAAATTGACCCAAAAGGAACTTGCTGATAAATTAGGAGTAACCTATCAAGCAGTAAGTAAGTGGGAAAATGGAAAAAATATACCAGATATACTTATTTTAAAGAAAATAAGTAGTGAATTTGGTTGTGATATGAATGAATTATTAAATGGAGAAAAAAGTAGGAAAAAGAAGGAATTAAAAAAGGGGTATTTCTTTCTTATTCTTGCTTTGTTGCTTTTTTTATCTATCTACTTTCTCTTTTTTTCTTCTCATGTAAAGAATTTTGAGTTTAAAACTTTATCTTCTTCTTGTGCTACTTTTCGTATTTCAGGAAGTATTGCTTATAATAAGGAACAATCTTCTATATATATTTCTCACGTAGAGTATTGTGGAGAACAAGAAGAGGAAGAAGTTTATAAGAAAATTACGTGTACTTTGTATGAAGCAAATGGAGAGAAAATAAGTAAAATTAGTGAAAATGTCTATGATGGAGAAATAACATTGGAAGACTATTTAAAAAATGTCCAGTTTTATGTAGACTATTCGAAAAGCATTTGTCGTGAATACTTAGAAGGAAGTTTATATATAGAAATTCAAGGTGTAAATAAGGAAGAAAAAATCAATATGTATAAGATTCCTTTGACATTAAAAGAGAATTGTCTGTAGACTCAACTTAGAATTGAGTCTTTTCAACTTAGAATTGCTTGTTCTTTTTCTTCTTTTTTCTTAAAATGAAAAAAAGGAGAGAAGTTTATGGAAAAAATAAAAAAAATAGGAATCGTTCTTTTTCTTTTTTGTTTTATTTTTGGAGGGATTGGGTGTTCTTCGACTACAAAAAAAGAAGAAAGTAGTGATGGAATTCAATTTAAAGAAGAATATGAAAAATTAAATGGAACGATTCGTGAATCAGATGGTGCATTATATAATACTGTTTCTATTGAAAAAGAAAATCCAATAAAGTATATCGATGCAAAAGAAGCAACTCAAATTATTAAAAATAAAACAGGTGTTATTTATTTTGGTGCTTCTTGGTGTCCTTGGTGTAGAAATGCAATACCCGTTCTTTTTGATGTTGCAAAGAAGAAAAAAATAGATACTATTTATTATGTCGATATGGATCAGGTAAGAAATATTTACGAAATAAAAGATGGAAGCCTTGTAAAGGTGCAAGAGGAAAAAGAGGGCTATTATGAATTATTAGAAGCTTTAGATTCTATTTTAGGAGAAAATACATACACCTTAACGAGTGATGGACAAACTTATGATACCAAAGAAAAACGTATTTATATGCCTCTTGTTGTAGGAATAAAAGAGGGAAGTATTGTAGACAGTCATGTTGGTACAGTAAGTTTAAATGAGGATCAAACAAAATATAGTCCTTTAACAAAGGAACAATATGATGAATTATACAAACAATACGAATCTTTATTTTCAAACATATATAATAGTTGTACAGATAATAAATGCTAGTGAAATCGTGTTTTATTTGTAGAAGAAAATAAATTTGAAAGAAAAAGAATTTTGGAAACAAGGTTCTTTTTTTTCTATACAAAATTATAATAATATAAAGAACAATATAAGACAAAATCTAACGTAGTTTTTTTTTATACTGGTAGTGGTGATTTTATGAAAGTAAAAGTATTTGATGAAGGACATGAAAAAGATTTAGAAACATCGGTGAATGATTTTTTATCCTCTGGGGTAAAAGTGGTTGATATCAAATTTAGTGTCTCCACCTCTGTTTTTTCAGAAGAGCAAGTTTATTGTTTTTCCGCACTCGTTATGTATGAATAATTGTTTAAAAAAAAGATTTTGTATCAGTATAAAATAGCAAAGGAGAATGAATATGTTTGGGAATTTTAAAGAAGATACAAGAGAAGTCTTGATGGAAGCAAAAAGACAGAAATCTCTTTTGAAACACCCTTATGTCGGGAGTGAACATTTATTGTTAGCTATTTTAAATAGTGAAAATGAAGTTTCATCGAAATTAAAAGAGTACGGTCTTACTTATGAACTTTTTAAAGAAAAAATCATAGAAACGATTGGTTATGGAAGTGAAAACAACGAATGGTTCTTATATACCCCCCTTTTAAAGAGAGTGATAGAAAATGCCATTTTAGATAGTAAAGAAACCAATATGGGAATTGTAACGATTAATCATTTGTTTTCTTCCCTTTTAGAAGAAGGGGAAGGCATTGCCGTTCGCATGTTAGTTTCTTTAGAAATTGATTTAGATGAATTATATAGTGAATTTAGGAATCGTTTTACAGAAAATACGAGAGGAAAGAAAAAGAAAAAACTGATTTTAGAAGATTTGGGAATCGATTTAACAAAAAAAGCCTTAAATGGGGAGATTGATCCTGTCATTGGTAGGGATAAAGAATTGAAAAGGGTTCTTGAAATCTTATGCAGAAGGTGTAAAAACAACCCATTATTGATTGGGGAGGCTGGGGTTGGAAAAACGGCGATTGTAGAAGAATTAAGTCGTTTAATTGCTCTTGGAGAAGTGCCTATGCAACTAAAAAATAAAAGAATCATTAGTATTTCTATGTCTTCATTTGTAGCTGGAACAAAGTATCGTGGAGAATTTGAAGAACGCATGAGTAAGGTATTAAAAGAAGTAGAAGAAAATGAAGAGATTATTTTATTTATTGATGAAATCCATACCCTTGTTGGAGCAGGTGGAGCCGAAGGAGCTATCGATGCTTCTAATATATTTAAACCAGCTTTAGCTCGCGGAAAATTAAGATGTATTGGGGCAACAACAACGGAAGAATATAAAAAGTTTATTGAAAAAGATGGGGCACTAGAAAGAAGATTTCAAAAAATTATGGTAGAAACGCCTAAAAGAGAAGAATTAAAAAATATTTTGATGCGTTTAAAGCCTATTTATGAAGGATACCATCATGTAATTTTAAAAGATGAATTGATTGAGACCATTTTAGATATGAGTGAAAAATACATCTATGATAGACACGAACCTGATCGTTCCATCGATATTCTCGATGAAGTATGTTCAAAAGTACATATAGAGGATACCGAAGAAATGAAAAAATTATTTGCTATGAAAAAAGAATATAGTCATTTAGAAGAAGAAAAAAATAAATACATTCGAGAGGGAAATTTTGAAGAAGCAACGAAAATAAAAGATTTAGAAAATAAAATTATGAACGATATCAATGTTTGTGAACTCACACTTTATGATAAAAATCGAAAAGAGGTCTTTCCTTCAGATGTGGCTGAAGTCATTCATGAAAAAACAGGAATTCCTATTTATGAATTATTAAAAGAAAATAAAAAAATTGTAGAATCATTCAAAAAAGAGATTACAGAGAAGATTATCGGACAAGAAAGTGCTACAAAAGAACTTGTTCGTTTATTTAAAAAAGTAAAATTAGGTTTTTCTGATTCAAAGTGTTATTCCCTACTATTGATGGGGCCTACAGGGGTTGGAAAAACGATGATGTCTAAGTTATTTGCAGAGCATTTAGTAATGGAACATGTCATTAAACTTGATATGAGTGAATATGCAGATTCTTCTTCTATCAGTAAAATTATGGGGGCGAATCCGGGGTATGTGGGGTATGATGAACATAAAAATATTTTAGAACAGATTCGAAATCATCCCCATAGTGTTCTTATTTTAGATGAAGTGGAAAAGGCCCATCCTCGTGTACTTAATTTATTCTATCAAATTTTAGAAGATGGAAAAATTACCGATTCTCTTTCGAATGTGGTTCGTTTTGATCAGGTTGTTGTTATCATGACGTCCAATATAGGGTTTGAGGAAACGAACGTAGGATTTTTGGAGTCAAAAAAAGAGGAAGCACTCTCTAAATTAAAAGAATATTTTAAAGATTCATTCATCAATCGGATTGATAGTATTGTTGTATGTAATTCCTTAAAAGAAGAGGATATTTGTTCTTTAGTCCATAAAAAAATAAATAAACTTAAGAAAAAGTATAGAGATAAAATTGATGTTACTATTTCTAAAAAAATAGAAAAAGAAATTGTGGAACTTTCTCTTTTTAAAGAATATGGAGCTAGAAAAATAGACAAAATTATTAAGGATAGGGTAGAAGATGTGATTATTGATGCTATCTTAGAAGAGAGAGAAAAAATAACAATTCCATCTTTGAAAACAAAAATTTTATCTTCAATTTAAAGAATTTTTCTCAAGTCTATGTTCAGTAAATAGCAAGGAGTCGTAAGAGGATAAAAATAAAAACATACAATTTATACCATTCTAATAAATCGGTATTCGATTGGGTGTACTTGTACTTTTGTATAGAATCGTTGAAGAAGAATGAAAAGAAAAAATTTGATATAGATATCCATTTGCTTGATAAGATTTCTATGAACAAGGTAGAAAAATCAATTAAAAATAGCTAGACAAAAAGGAAGCTTCTTGTTATAATAAGAAAAAGCGTTGAACAAGAGGAGTATATAGAAGACATGTAAAGAGAGTTTACGAAGGGTGGAACGTAAATCATGGATTTTATAGAAGGTAGCTTGGGAGCTATATTTCTGAACGTTAGTAAGTTATATCGTATAGATGCGTTAAATCAAAGAGGTAATTTTATTACAAATTAAGGTGGTACCACGTAAATGCACGTCCTTATCTAGGAGGTGTTTTTTTCTTTTGAAAGGAGAATTTTATGATTATAAAAAGGTTGATTTTAATGAATACAGAAAATAAAATATTCGTCTTGATGAAAAAGAGTCCTAAACCATATATATATTTGCCTAGTTTATCTGAAAATATTATGCAAAATCAAAATCGTTTAGGATACTTTATACTAGATTCGATAGTGTTTGATAATAACTGGAATTTGGTCGAAGAATTCAAGAAGAAACGGACTTGTTTTTATACCGAAAATAACCATTTACTACCTTATAATTCTCTTACAGAAATAGAATATTACATAAAGCAAAAAGATTTATCTGAGGGACAAATTAGATCAATTATGAACTATTGTTATACGCATAGAATCGTACCCGATTTTTATAAAGTAGAGGAATTATTACAAGTTTTTACAGATGAAAATTTATCGGTTACCTATGAAGAAGAGTTACCTAAAGTACTTACGAAGATACATAAAGATAATAATAAAGGAAGAGCGAGACATGCAAACGTATAGAGATCTATTTAATCAATATGTAAAAACATTTGATATAAAAGATAAAAAGATTTTACTTAAATTTCATCATACATATCGAGTCGTAGAATATGCACGTCTTATTGCAGAAAGTATAGGGGCAGATTTATTTAAAGCAGAGTTATGTGCTTTGTTTCACGATATTGCACGTTTTACGCAGTGGGAAAGGTATCACACATTTGATGATTCCTCTTCTGTCAATCATGGGGATTTAGGATGTACTATTATAAAGGAACACTTTAAAGACCTTCCCTATTTAGAACTGGTCTTATTTACAACAAGAAATCACAATAAATATGAGATACAAGAAACGGAAAATGAAGAATATAAATTGTATACGAAAATCGTAAGAGATGCAGATAAAATCGATATTCTACTAGAACAAGGAAATGAGATTCATGAAAATGATTTACAAGGAAGTGAAGAAGTATTTTCATCTATTTTGAAACAAGAACTTGTTAAAAATCAAGAAGTAAAAAATGAGGTCGATGAAGTAATTCAATTATTAAGCTTTGTTTTTGATATTTATTTTAGTTATACGTTTTCTTATCTTTTAGAAAAAAGAATCATTGAAAATAAAGTACACTTATTATCGTGTTATACGAAAGATCGACGTTTCGAAGAAATCGAGGATCATTTAAAAAAATATATGTATAAGAAAGTAGAGGGATAGTATGTTAGATAAAAAATATAATGCTTTTGAAAAAGAAGAAAAATGGGTAAATTATTGGAGGGAAAATAAAATATATGCCTTTAAGCCTGATGAAAGAGAGGTATTTTCTATTGATACCCCACCTCCAACTGTAAATGGGAAAATTCATATAGGACATATTTTTTCTTATTCACAGACCGAAATGATAGCTAGATATAAAAGACTTCGAGGATACAATATCTTTTATCCATTTGGTTTTGATGATAACGGGCTTCCAAGTGAGAGATTAGTAGAAAAAGAACAAGGCAAAAAAGCACATGAAATAGGAAGAGAAGCTTTTTCTAAGCTCTGTTATGAAACCACGGACAAATATGAAGCGGAATTTCAAGAACTATTTAGTAAATTAGGTGTGAGTACAGACTGGGATATTCATTATAAAACCGTAAGTCCTTCCACGATTAAAATTAGTCAAGCCTCTTTTTTAGATTTGGCGAATCATGGACACTGTTATCATAAAGAAAGTCCAGCCCTATGGTGTAATGAATGCCTAACTTCTATTGCACAGGCAGAATTGGAAACAAAGACAATTCAAACGACTTTTAATTATATTCACTTTAAAACCGTTGAAGATGATGAAGAATTTACGATTGCAACCACTCGACCAGAGTTACTTCCAGCAATTGTATGTGTTTTTGTTAATCCAAATGATGAGGCACGTAAACATTTAATTGGAAAAACAGCCCACATTCCTGTAATTGATGTCGAAGTACCTATTCTAGCCGATGAAAAGGTGTCCATCGACAAAGGAACAGGCGTAGTTATGTGTTGTACTTTTGGAGATCAAACGGATATTGAATGGTGGAAAAAATACAATTTGCCTTTAAAATATATTTTTACAAAGGATGGCAAAATTATAGATGATGTTCCAAATTATGGAGGAATGAAAATTAAAGAGGCAAGAAAACAAATCATAGAAGATTTGACGGTTGGTGGGTATGTCGAGAAAATAGAAGAATTAGAGCACGAAGTACAGACACACGAAAGATGTGGACGTGAAGTGGAGTATTCTGTAATGAAACAATGGTTTATTGATACGACAAGTCATAAAGAAGATTTCTTAAAAATAGGTGAAGAAATTAAATGGCATCCTGAACATATGAAAAATCGTTACGATGAATGGGTCGAAAATATTATGTGGGATTGGTGTATCTCAAGGCAAAGATATTTTGGAGTACCATTTCCTGTATGGTATTGTAAAACTTGTGGAAAACCTGTGTTTGCTAAAGAGGCGGATTTACCAGTAAATCCATTAGTAGATACACCATCTATTACAGCTTGTCCTTGTGGAGGGAAAGAGTTTATTCCCGAAACAGATGTGATGGATACTTGGGCGACATCTTCTGTTACTCCATTAATTAATATGCGTTATGGCGAAAAAGAAAATTTTGAAACTTTCTTAAAACCAATGAGTATAAGAACAAATGCATCTGAAATTATTCGAACATGGGATTTCTATACCATTGTAAAAAGTTTTTATCATTTTGGTATGCGTCCTTGGGATCATGTCATGATTTCTGGTTTTGTAAAAGCAAGCGATGGAAATAAAATAAGTAAAAGTAAGGGAAATAGTATTGTAGAACCTCTTCGTTTAATTGAACAGTATTCAGCAGATGTCGTACGCTACTGGGCGGGATCAGGCAGGCTTGGGACGGATATTAACTATAGTGAAGAAACGCTTCAAAGAGGAAAAAAATTGGTCAACAAGTTATGGAATGTTTCTAAGTTTATCGAAATGCATTTGACAGATTATGAGGAAAAGGAATTTGAAGAATATGAGTACATTGATAAATGGATATTAGGTAGTTTTCAACAAATGGAAAAGGGATTTTTAAAATATTTAGATGAATATGAAGTAGGGCTTGCTTTAAATACTCTTGAAAAATTCTTTTGGAATTTCTGTGATAACTATATTGAAATCGTGAAGCATCGATTATATCGCCCTGAAGAATTTGGAGATGTGCCAAGATATTCTGGACAAAAGACAGTTTATACGATTCTTTATAAGTTGCTACAAGACTTTAGTATTTATTTTCCATTCATTACAGAAGAAATTTATCAAGAATTATATCATAATCATAAATCCATTCATTTAACAGAAATTAAACCATTTGATTTTGATTTTACTAAAGAAATCAAAAATGGTGATAAAATGATAGAAATCATTAGTGGGGCAAGAGGTGAAAAAACAAAGAAGAATGTTTCTTTAAAAACACCAATTAAAGTATTGGATTTAGATGTAAATGAAACTCTTAAAGAAGCAATAAATCTTTCAAGTAAAGATTTCAAAGCGACATTATTTATAGAGGATTTAGTATTAAATAAAACAACAGAAGATTATAAAATAAATAAGATTGAATTGGATTTAGACGAACAGGAATAAAATAAAATGTACGAAATCTTTTTATAAAGGATAGTAGTGCCACAAGTATTTGCTATGTTTTTTGTAGAATTGTTGTATTTTGTTCTAAAATACGTGAAGTGAAAAGGTGATTAAAGGATCATCTTTTTTTTTCAAAAAATAGATACTTTTAAGTCCCTATTCGAATAAGAGGGTTTATAAGAAAGTTGAATCATTTAGATAAAGTAGATGATGACTAGAATTCATTTTATAAAACTTAAAAAATAAAATTCTACAATTTTTATTTATCTGT
The DNA here is from genome assembly GCA_910578745.1 of uncultured Bacilli bacterium. Taxonomy (GTDB): domain Bacteria; phylum Bacillota_I; class Bacilli_A; order RF39; family UBA660; genus CATOJL01. Next base: position 1,217 of record CAJTSN010000021.1, on the reverse strand, counting down.
AATTCTAAAGAAATAGATTGTTTAAATCGAAATGTAGAAGAAAAGAATTTATGAAAAAAAGGTTTTAGAAAAAGAAAATTTGCTCTTTTACATCTCTTTTAAAGTTTGCTATATTGGGTGCTAAGGAGAGATGCATCATGGATATACGACCAAAATTTCAAACAGGAATGTCAGATCGAGCCTTTAAAGAAGTATTTCTAAGCAAAAAGAATAAGCATATATTAAAGGCTCTTTTAGAAAGTATTTTAAAAGAAGAAATAAATCATATAGAAGTATTAAATACAGAACTTCTTACAGGGAATGTTCATTTAAGAGCAAAACGAGTCGATGCCCATATTTTAACAGATATAGGAATTATAACGATTGAAGTGAATGGAAAAGAGGACCAGTATACGAAAATAAGAAATACATCTTTTGTGTTCAATATTTATAATAATTTAGTTAAAGTTGGGAAGGATTATACAGATAAGATTCGGGTAATACAGATTAATTTTAGTGATGGACTAAGGAAAGAGAAGAAAGATTCATACTATGTTTTATGTAATCCATTGAATACAGAGGATAGGAGAGTAGAAAATTTAGAGATATATGTAATAAATATGAACTATTATCGAAATTTATGGTATACTAATAGTGCAAGTGAGATAGAAGAAAATAAATATATCATAATGTTATTATTAAAACCAGAGGAATTAAAGAAAATAAGTAAAGATAGGATAGTGAGGGATTATATGGAAGAATTAATAAAAATAAATGAGATATTTAAAGATTTTAAGATAAGTGAGTTTATAAGTCCAGAAGAAGATATGAAGAAAATCATAGAATCAGAGAAAGTACTTGCAAGAGAAGAAGGATTAAAAGAAGGTAGGGAAGAGGGTTTAGAACAAGGAATTGAACAAGGAATTGAACAAGGAATTGTACAAGGTATAGAGCGAGGAATCGAGCAAGATATGGTTCAGGGTATAGAACAAGGTAAAAGAGAAGGAAAAAGGGAAAGTAAAAAGGAAATTGCAACTAATTTATTGAAACTTGAAATACCTATGGAACAAATAAGTAAAGCTACTTTGTTATCTATAGAAGAATTGCAAAAATTATTATAAATTGTGCTATTTTTAGTTCTTTTTCTTTGCTAGAGTTTAATATTTGCAATCTATGATTTTGAATGGTTCAAAGAAACCATCTCAGACTGTTGACAAATATAGGAAACAGTCTTTTCA
>CAJTSN010000020.1:18937-26999 GCA_910578745.1 uncultured Bacilli bacterium | reverse complement strand
ACTGTAGAAGGAGCTTTAAATGATTTATATACGAAGGCAAATTATGGGAATGCGACAGCTTCACAAATTTTGAAAGGAAAAACAGCATTAGTAGGAGGAAAACAAGTTACAGGAACGATGGAAAATAGAACAAGTAATACGGGTACAACTGGATTGGCGTGGTCAACAAGTAATTATCAAATGCTGGGAAATCAATTAAGAATAGGAATTTCGCCAGGATATTATGAACGTCATTAGGAATCACAGCAGATAAGATTTTAAAGGGACAGTCAATTGCAGGAGTAAATGGAACAGGAGAAACAACCTGTCCAACGTGCCCAACGCCAGAGAGTCAGGGATATGTGAAATATTGGAAATTTGATAAAGATGCAACATATACAAGAACAAGCACAGGAACAAATACAACATTAAGTTCAGGATCTTGGTCAAGATTTTGTGCAGACAATAAGGAATGTACTTATACATTTAAAGTACCATTAGACAGTGGAATTGAAGTAAATAAAATGTATTCGTGTAATGTACATTTGAGAACAAAAAATACGAATGGATCTCCAACTATACCTTCATTGGGTGGTATTATCAGTGATGCGAGGACACGTGCAAATGGATTTAGGATGAGTCGAGGAACAAATAGTAGTGGAACAAAAGAATATTGGTATATGGATGAATTATTTGCAGCTAACGAATGGGGAGATGTACAGGTAACGGAAAGTATGGGTCCAAATGCTGGTGGAACCCGTCCAATGTGGTATATTTGGAATTATGGAGGATTTAATGTATCAACGAGTACCTCAAATGGGAATTCAGCTTATACCAGTTGTACAGTATCTACTTCATCAGTTGAGATGAAAGTGCATATAAAGGATAATGCTTTATCTACTTATGATTCAAATTTCGCATTATCTGGTTCCATAACCTATCAATAAAAAGACTGGGAAAAAGGTTCATATTTTACAATATTATTAACTTAAGAGATAGAATAATTAGTTTCTATCTTTTTTGATGCATAATGAAATAGAAAAAAAGGTGATTTTACTAGAAATTGGAAAATAAGAATATACAAAAGATTTATTGACAGATTCGAAAGACATTTTAATCATTATGAGTTCTTTCCATTTTAGCTGTACTGTAAGTTGTGATACATTACTATATTCTAATTTAAAGAAACAAAAAACAATGCTATTTTGGGTTAAAACCGCATTGTTTTAAGTTGAATTAATCATAAGCGAATTCTATTTTCTAAAATGGATCTTTTATCTACGATTTTTTAATAGGCTCTATTTTGTAGTAGGCATTTCTTTATAATATTTCCAAGCTAATATACGAAGTACGTGTTGGTCTATAATCGTTTCATCAATTGTATTATTTTGTACATTTGTCTTTAATTCATTAAAGGAAGTCTGATAATCTGTCGTAATAATCAAATCATTTCCTGCAAGTAAAGCTTGTAATGTGACGTTGTTAATTTTATCTAAGGCGTTCATAGCAATATCATCTGTAATAATAACACCTGTAAATTTTAAATTATTTCTAAGAATATTATGCACAGAGGCCGAAAGAGATGCAGGGTTGTTTTCATCCATACTTTTTACAATATTGTGACTGACTAGAACCGCTTCAGCTCCTGCTTTTATACCTGCCTCAAAAGGAGGAATATCATTTTTTAAAATTTCATCATAGGTTCTTGTGTCAACTGCACTACCTGTATGGGTATCTATATTGTTTCCATAACCCGGAAAATGTTTTAAAGTGTAAGAAACGCCTGTATCTTTACTGCTTTCAATTACTGTTTTTGCATAGGTACTTGTAAGATCCGTTCCTTTTCCTAGAGTTCTTGGGTAAATATAATCATTTGGATTTGTAGAAACATCAACAACAGGCGCTAAATTAAGATTTAATCCTAGATCTTTTAAAAGACGACTCTTTTCTTTTGTGTCCTTTTTGATGGCCTCAAATCCTCCTAAATCATAGAGTTCTTTTGGTGATTTAAATTTTTCTGTCGCTAAATTTGGATTACTACTTACTCGAACTACTTTTCCTCCTTCTTCATCAACTGAGGTTAAAAGAGGGATTTTAGAATTTTTTTGTAGATTCTTTATCATATCTTGTACTTGCTTTTTACTTTTATCTTTAAAGTCCTTTTCAAAAAATACAAAACCACTTATTGGATACTTCTTTAAAATGTCCACGGCATTATCTGTATAGCGGACAAGTAATAATTGACCTATCTTCTCATCAAGTGTAAGTTCTTTTAGTTTATTGAAAGCCATAATATAATATTTGCTAAAAATCCCATCGTCTTTCCAGTTTACAGGAATCCCATTTTTATCGGTTTCCATCTTTTTTTCTGCGTAATTAATTACTTCAATGGTTTGATTCCCTTTTGTATGATCTAATATTCCCGCATATTCAATTGTTAAAAGATCACCTGATTGAATATCCTCATTTGAAAAGTGTAGGGTATAGATGCTATTTTGTTGATCTATAATCGTTACATTATCATTTTTAGTCGTTAGAACAGTTGCTTCCATGGTTTTGGTTTCTTCTTTTTTTTCTTTTTTAAATAATTGAAATAAGCCAACGATTAAGAGAAGAACAACAATAATCGTTAGATAGAGAGTCATTTTTTTATTCATCATATCACCTAGTTATACTATATTTCTTTTTTTTTCTTTTATGAAAAAGAAAGAAAAAAACTTACTCTGTTATTACATGGATATCTGTAAATATGTAATTTTTATTTATAGAGGTAAAGATAGACTCATATGTAGTTCCTTTGTCAATATAGTCTTCTTTATTATATTGTTCCTTTTTTACCTTTGCAAGCAATTTTTCTTTATTGGAAGAAGTATACACATAAATTTCTTCATCTTGGACAAGAAAAAGAACTTTTTCCTGTATTATAATTTTGTTTCCTATTTTATGTACTGCAACAATTTTTTGTTCATAACTTTGATTCGGTTCCTCATTACAATCAGTAAGGGGTTCATAAATCTTTTTGTCTTTGTTATATGTATAACCACAGACATTGTTTGTATGCAAGTAAAAATTTTCATGTGTAAAAGAAATATTTCCGAAAATAGCATGAATACTTTTTTCAAGTTCTTCCTTAGAAATCGTTTCCTCTTTCTTTATTTCTAAATGTTTTTTCATACTCACTGCTAAGATATATTGATTTGTAAAACCTTTTTCCTGATAGAGTTCATTTAAAATAAGTGTATCCCCACTAAGATGACTCATTTCATAAAGTTGTTGAACAAGAGGATGATCTTCTGTTAATACAATACCTCTTTTTAGTAAAATAACAGAATAAATAATAAGAATAATAAAAATAATAACGATACTTCCATAAAAAATTCTTCTCTTCATCGAATCACCACTTTATATATAGCATATTTTGACGGATAAAGCAATTTGTTTGTGAGATGGAATAGTTTTGAACATATATGTTCAAAACTATGTAAATTTTATAAATAATAAGAGGAGTTAGAAAAAGTTTTGAACAAAAAAAGACCACTTTTGCACATTTTAGGTTCTTTTTCGTATAGAAAAGTGAATAGAATAATAAGAAAAAATAGTATTCAAATTTTTAGAAATAGACAATTTTAGTAAAAAGGAATAAAACTATATTGAATGAAATAAGTTTATGCCGATGATCTATAGGTAAGTTCTTTTCGTTTCATTCTATTTTACACGTTCTCTTTCTATCATATAGAACTTGTTTCTTTTTTAATTCTTTGGTATAGTATAATGCGTAAAAAATGATGAGGAATGATGAAATATGAATCGATTGCTTTTATTCGCACCTAAAACGATTTTAAGTGATTATGTTTTAAGAAATTTTACAAAACTTTCCGTAGATGATTTTTTTAAGGTACAAAAAAGAATTAAAATACCTAGCACCTATTTTCAAACTTATCAAAATGAAAAACTAAAGGAAAGTAGTGACGTATTAGCCCATATGTTAGATGTAGATATCAATATATTTAGAGAATTTAGTATAGAAGCATTCTCTAAGGAGTGTATAGAAAAAATTGCTTTTCGAAATGCACAGATCAAAGAAGAAGATCTTGATAAGTTTCCTGTTCTTTTGGAAAATAAAACATTATGTGAAAGTATAGTTTGTCAAAATCCGTTGTTTATAAAAAAGATTCCTAGTCTTCAGATAACCCCTAGAATCGTCTCATTATTAGCTGATTCTCATTATATACCTGATGAAAATGATTTTTTAAAAAGTCCACTATTTTCACAAAATGAGAGAATAGTAACAAGAGGAATAGAAAAAGAACCTAGTTTGATTTTAAAAATTCCGAATTTATCTTTGAGAAATGTTTCGGTTGCAATAAGAAGAGGTTTTACTCCTAAAAAGGAACATTTCTACGCTTATCCTCATTTAAAAAAATACCCCCGATTACTTGAAAAAGCATTTGAAACCGATCCATCGATGATTAGTTTTTTTGATAGGGAACATTTAAGTATCACTTCTGTATTAGATGCAAATAGTCGTGGTTATGTGGCAAATGAAAAAGATTTGATAGAAAACCCTGATTTGGCTTCTTTCGGATGTATTATGGAAAACGCTATAAAGAAAAATCCCCGTATGCTCGTTTATTTATCACCTCATTGTTCGATTAATCCAAATATTATTGATGACGCTTTACAGAAATATGAGATTACTAAAGAAGACTTACTAAAATTTCCAAATATAACACGAAATTATTCGATTATGCTTCGTCTTCCTCAATTTAAGTTGTACTCTTCCTATGTATCTATTCAAGAAAAACAGAAGAATTTGCAAAGTAAAATAGAAGGTGGACAAACTTTATCCGTCGATGAGCTTCCTTTTTTAGACTATCGTTTTGGTGGAAAAGTAGATATTGATAAGTTAAATCAACTACTAAATCATTTAAAGTTGAATTTTCATGAAGACAATATGTTTGAACAACAGTCGTATTTACAAATGCTCGATAAAATAATAGACGGGATTGTGAATATGCATTATAAGCAGGAAAAATCCTCCTTTTTATATGCAGATATTGCATCATTCCATAATGATTTAATGCATGCATTAAAAAGAACAATTGTCACAAAAAATGAAAAATACTTGTATACCTTTTCGATAAATTTGTATACATTTGTTGGAAAAAAGCTTTCTTTAAAATTCATTGAAGAACAAATAGAAAAGTTTAAAAAGATATGCCTCGAAGGTCAGGATTTGGATTTAAAAGTTACAAGTGATTTTTGCAACTATATATTAAATGAACATCGAAATCATTTTATTGCAAAAGAAAAAAATCGTATTTTGAAAGAGATAGAAGGAAAGATGTCTTTAACTTCCAAAAAAGCAAATACGATATGGAATGGTAGAAAATTACAGAAAGTTGCCAACCGAATTAAAAATAAAGAGTGGAATCAATTAGGGATTACAGAAGAGCGATTTCATGAAATGTTAAGAGATACGGAAGAAGAAATTTTAAATAATAAAGATGTGCGAAAATCAGGGATGAAAATAAGAAAAACAGATTTAGATTTATTGGCGAATTATTTTGAGAAGGATGGCTTTTTATCTGTGGATAGAGTACAATCGGTTCTATATGGAAATCATATAGAAGTCGTTCGTTTTATTTCTCATAAATTTGAACAAATTAAATTTAAGTTGATTTCATCTATTTTTCTATCAGAAGAGGAAAAGCAGATTTCATCTATTGAAAAAGAAAAATTAGGGGGATTGAATCATACGAATTATGTAATTGCCGATAAAAATAGATATGTAAAAAACCTTTCTTCCTTAATATTACAATTGGATGATGAAATGATCGATAAAATTTTGATGAATATAGATTTTATACAGGAAGTTTCCTCTTTATTACTTTTCCTTGACTTGATGGAGGAATTAGATATAAAAACATTCATCAATATAGTATCGACTTATGATAGGGTGAGAAAAAAATTTTCTAAGATAAATTCCATACCAACAAATGGAGATTATTCTTCCTTAGTTTTAAAGAAAATAGATGATGTTATTTTTTTAGCGAATGCTTACACTTCTATTAATGATATCACACTGCTTGCCTTAGGAAAAAAAATTTCTTCCGTAATTGGAGAGCATAATAGTTCCCTTTATTTAGACTTTTATTTGTCTATGTTTGCAAAACAAAGGGGAAGTATTCCTCCTATTTGTATTCAAACCTCTGAGTATTATGTAGAATCTGGCCGATACGCCGATCAAGAAAGATTGCTCATTGGGAAAATACCTTCAAACAGTAGTTGCATAGATTTATTGAATCCAGCGGGTGTCTGTACATATGTAGAATTATTACAGTTTCCTTCAGGGGATGTTGCTTTAGTGAAAGATTATAATAAAAAATTAATTTCGAGAGTGTTTCTTTTTAGAAGAGGAAATTTTGTACAAATGGTTGTTCGTTCTAATGAGGAATTGCCAATGACATTATATAAAAAAATGGCGGATGCGATTCTGCATGAGGCTATTTTGAAACAAGATAATATCGATTATGTTTTGATAAATGAAATGAGTAAAAACTTACAAGAAAACGATTATATAACAATACAAAATCCTAAATTTGAAATCCATTTTCCTCATACAGATTTTCGGGATTCTGCGATTTTATTAAGTTCTAGAAAAAAAGTGGAAAAAGAAAGTGATATAAATTTAAATTTTGATGCGGTAGCTAAAGTCTCTTATCAGAAACCACGAAAAAGAATAAATAATCAGCCCACAGAAGAGGAGATTACACGATTAAGAGCTCTCCAAATTATTATGGAAGATCATTCCTTAAATAAAGAAAATCGATTCTGCAGTTTTGAACCATTTTATAAAGAGGAATATGCGAATGTAGTTTGTGGAGAAGATTGGTATATTGCGATTAGAACGGATGGAACTTTAGAAGAATTGGTTTTGCCATCGAAAGATTCTAGAACTTATGAAGAATTTGAACAAATGAAAGAAAGTCTAGGATTCCAAAAAAGCTTACGTAAAATCTTGTAGAAAATGGAAAGTATGAAATTATTTTAATAAGGAATGAAAGAATTCATTTTTCTAAAAGACTCCTCACTTTCATCAAAAGATTTGTGAGAAGAATATTGTTTTGTATCGTACATAGGAAAGAATTCTTACTATTAAATTCGTGATGAGTAAGGAATAGGGTTAAAGAGAAAATAGAAAGGGGAAATCCCTTTTTATTTGTAATGAAAAGAGATACCAAATTGAATTTAAAATCTAAGAATGAAAGCAATATAGTGAAATTTATATGATTCCACCTTGACAATTCTCTTTCTTGTTTTATACAATAGGATTATAATAATAGGGAGGTTCTGTTCATGTTATTTAGAATGTATACAAATAAAGAAGTAGGGAAAAATAGTAAAAAATATACGTTATCTTCCTTTGTAAGTAATAAGAATTTGACTAAGAAAGAGGAAAAATATTTTCTTAAGATTACAAATTATGTAGGCATTTTAGAAAAAGATGCTTATAGAAAATGTGGAATATCTTTAAGTGAGTATATGCATCCTTCGAAGCAAACCTTATCTAAAGTAAAACATTTTCTAGCGAATCCAAAATAAAGTAGAGGAGAAACTTATATGACAAATAAAATTGATGTATATATAGATAATAAAAATCAATTTCAAAATCAATTTCATAAAGAAAGACTTTCTCCTGAATTAAGTAATTATATTTTAGAAGAATGTAAATCTGTTTCACTAAAGGAAAAATTAGAAATTCACATTTATTGTAAAGAAGAATTAAAAAAGGAAGAACAACTTCATTTTGTAGATATGATAAGAAGAAATTATGGTGTTGATATTCAAGAACTTTTACTTTATTCTGAGAAAAATAATTTAATGAGTCTTATTTGTATATTAGTGGGCATTTTTATTTTGTTTCTTTATTTATTTGTAGATATTATACCTGTACTATCAGAAGTTATTTTGATTATTGCATGGGTTTTTATTTGGGAAGGAATATATAATTTACTTTTTGATGGAATAAAAAATGAAATTTATAAAAAACGATTAAAAAAATTAACAGAATGTCGAATTC
>CAJTSN010000020.1:6861-18889 GCA_910578745.1 uncultured Bacilli bacterium | reverse complement strand
GCCTAAGCTATTTTAATTTTCTTTTAGTATACTTTCATATAATAAGTCTACAATATAATTACTGGGTTCTAGTTGATATTTTTGAATGAGTGTTTCTATGATATTCTCTTGATATTCTGTTTTTAAAAAAGGACAGATCGATTGTTTCAAATTAGGTAAGTCTTTTAAATAACTTTTTGTGTAGTCATTGTCTAAAATGAGAAGGGGTAAACCACAACTCCAAATGGAAAACGTTTTTAGTAATTGTTCAGTTGATTCTAGATAAATAAAATTTTCTTTATCATAAGAGGTAAGCTGTACTAAATCCGGAATTTGAATTTTAGCCGGATTTAAACGATAATCGAATCGTTCAAGCAATTGTAAACCATGTAGTTTTAAGGCACTAATTTGAACAAGATCTCCTGTTTCTTTTTTGCTTGTTGTAGGGATAATTTCTATAATAATATATTTTTCTTTTAAAATGTCCATATATACCTCCATAAATATTGTAACATATATTTAAAAGAAAGAAAAAATATGTTAGAATGAAAGAAATAAGGAAGGTTTTTTATGGCAAATATTATAGATTATATTGGATATTATAAAAATAAGACATTTGATGAGGTTCCATTTAATGATGTTGATGCTCTTATTTTGGCCGAATTTTCTTATATTGAACTGGATAAATTTTTACTAGATCGTGTAATGCCTCTTACTCTCTCTGCTTTGGCAAAGTCTTATTTTTCAAAAGTAAAACCAGAGGATATGAAAGGAAGACCACTTCTTTTCAGGGAAACGTATCATCTTTTTGAAGTCATGAAAGATACAAAACGCTATAAAGATTTAGTGATTACCAATTATAAGAGTATCGTGGATGATGAAAAACAATTTTGTGCCATGACATTTAAAAATGCGAAAAAATGGATGTATATAGCTTTTGAAGGAACCGATAGTTCAATTATTGGTTGGAAGGAAGATTTTGATATGTCGCATGCTTTTCCTGTTCCCAGTCAACAAATGGCGATTGATTATTTAGAAAAAGAAGTGCGTTTTTTTGATAAAAATATTTATGTAGGAGGACACTCTAAGGGTGGAAATCTCGCTCTTGTTTCTTGTATGATGGCATCTAGCTTTGTTAGAAATCGATTAAAGAATATTTATAATTTTGATGGTCCGGGTGTTCGAGAAGAAGAATACCATAGTGGAGCTTATGAACGTATTCGTAGAAAAGTAAAAATGTTTGTACCCGCTCAAAGTGTTGTTGGCATGATTTTATATCATGATCTACATTATACAGTCGTAGAAAGTTCCAATAGGGGATTGTTACAGCACGATGGTATGAGTTGGCAATGTTTTGGAAGCTTTTTTGTAGAAACAGAGTTGAGTGCGAAAAGTATACGTTTTTATAAAGAAATGCGAGATTTTTTAAAAGAGGTACCTAAGGAAGAAAGAGCAGAGTTTGTTAGCAGTATCTTTTTAATCTTTGATAAAGCGGGAATTACGAGTACAGAGAAAGTAACATTTAGTAAAATATTAAAAGCAACTACATTTATTGGAAGTCTAACAGCCGATAAAAAAATAAAAGAGAAACTAAAAAAAATATTTGTGATTTTGAAAAATTACTTTAAATGAGTGGTGAAATGATGAATATATATACGTATATAAGAAGTGAAATTGATGCAAATATAGATGAAAAATATAAAAACTTTCAAAGTTCATTATGCCCAAATATTAAGAATATCGAAGGAGTACGTGTTCCAATCCTTCGTGATATAGCCCGTACGATTTCTAAGAGGGAAGAAATTGCCTCTTATCTAGAAGAGGCAAATGTTTCAACCTATGAGGAAAAAAACATTTATGGATTCGTAATCGGGTATTTGAAGACCGATTTAAAAACATACAAACGATATTTAAAAAAATTTATTCCCATGATCGATAATTGGGCGACCTGTGATATGGCTTGCAGTCATTTAAAGTTTACAAAAACCTATAAAAAAGAAATGTATCCTTTTATTTGTTCTTATTTAAAAAGTAAGAAAGAATATGAGGTACGGTTTGCTATTGTTATGCTTATGGATTATTATTTAGAAGAAGATACATACCAAGATGTACTTCAAAAGTTATTAGAAATTCAAAATAAAGCTTATTATGTCCAAATGGCAGAAGCATGGTTACTTTCTATCTGTTATATAAAGCATAAGGAAGAAACGATCACCTTTTTAAAAAGGAAGGATATGGATTCAGTTGTTTTAAAAAAAACACTTCAAAAAATCAGAGAATCTACAAGAGTTTCCAAACAAGAAAAAGAATTTATGAAAACATTTGTCTAAATATGTGATATAATGTTGTTAGATTGTTTGGAGGTGAATGAATGAAAAAAATAATGATGCTATGTATGCTTGCTTTATTCGCTTTTCCATTTGTTGTAAAGGCAGAGGAAGAAGACAAAATAAATATTTATTTGTTTAAGGGAGATGGATGCCCACATTGTGCGGATGCAGAAGACTACTTTAATTCTTTATCAGAGGAAGAAAAAGATAAGTTCCATTTGATAAAATATGAAGTATGGTACAATGAAACAAATAAAAAATTAATGGATCAAGTGGCAGAAAAGTTAGAAGAGACCGTTACAGGTGTTCCTTATATTGTTGTAGGTGAAAAAACATTCAGTGGTTTTAACGAAGAAATCGGTGAAGAAATCATGAATTTTGTTAACGAAATGTATGAAGGAGATTCAAGAGAAGATATTGTCTCTTCCCTTGCAGAAGATTTAGGTGCTGAAGAGATGACAGGTTCAACATCAAATTCAAATAATACAGATAGTAGTGGTAATCAAACAACAACTAGTAAAAATGAAAAGGCAAGTAAGGAAGATGCAACTATAGTAACTATTACTGTACTTGGTGTTCTATTGGTTGTAGGTGGACTTTTAGTATGGGCTAGAAAGAAAATGTAGTCAAATAGAAGTCTATAATTTTGTTTAATAAAATCATAGAGATTATAAAAGAGTCAGAATTTTCATAAAAGGTGAAATCTGATTTTTTTTGTCTGCTTTCATCTATTGCTCCCTTAATTTAAAAAAATTTATAAACGAAGAAGGAATTTGTTTTTAAATATATTATGTTCATTTTAGAGGTGGTAAAGTGAATAAAAATTTATTAGAGTTGACAAGTGATGTCGTATTTAAAGCCTTTATGTTAAGTGATAATACAAAGAAGTACAAAGCAAGGTTACTACATCTAGTTACAGGAATTCCTTATGAGGAATTATTAAATGCAACCTATGTAAGTAAAGAATTTCCTGCAAACAATAAAAAAGATAAAAGGTATCGCAGTGATATTGTGGTAGACCTTGATAGACATATTCTAAATTGTGAAATGAATAATCAATATTATCAAGGATTATTCATCAAAAATAATCATTATATCAATAAAATCAGTGGTGATTCTTTTGATAAAGGGGAAAATTATATAGATATGGTAGATATTACTCAAATTAACATTGATAATTTTACAAAATATAAAGGAAATAAGCTAGTATATGAATTTTCAATGTATGAAAAAGATACAAGAGAACTTGAAGAAAAAGGCCTAAAAAGTTACCATATAGACCTAGACTATTTAAGAAAGAAATGCTACAATATAGAAAAGTTGAATGTGTTAGAGAAAATGCTGATGTTATTTATTGTAGAGAGTTTTGATGAGTTAAGGAGCGATATTTATATGGAACCATATATGCAAGAGGCGATGGAAGAGCTAGAGAGGATTAGTCGAGATGATAAAATTATCGGCTTATATGATGCAGAGAAGGTGGATAAGAAAATTCGAAATACCCAGATAAAGGGCGCTAGAATGGAAGGTATAGAAGAGGGTATAGAAGAAGGAATGAAAAAAAGTCGTGTAGAAATAGCATGCAATTTACTTGAAATGGGAATCTCTATCGAACAAATTCATGAAGCAACGTCTCTACCGATTGATGAAATTGAAAAGCTAGCGAACAAAATATGAGAGATTAACAAAATGTTTTCAAAAATTACTGTAAAATAAAGGCAGTGATTTTTTTACTATGGTAAAATGTGTTACGAAATACAAATGATTTGTTTAATAAAGGGTAGTCTTATTTATGCTTAACTGTATAAAGGGTGTTACTATGAAATTTAAGTGAAATTGAATTTATGTATTGACTTTTTGTTCGAAGAAAAGATAAAATGTTAGTTGGCTAACTATTGGAGGAATTATGAAAAGGAGCATGGAACAAGTTTTTGAAGAGATTCTTCTTTTGAATTTTCAAAAAAATTATATGAAGTTACAAGAGATAGGACTATATCCGGGACAGGAAATTATATTAGGGTATATTATTCATCATGAAGGTGGAATTCAAAGTGAATTAGTCTCACACACCAAAAAGAAATCTTCAACGATTGCAAGGGCTATTCAACGAATGGAACAAGCGGGTTATATTTGTAGAAAAAAAGATGAGAAGGATAAACGAATGTATCATTTATATACGACCCATTTAGGCAAAGAAACATATGATAAGATAACGGAGTTAAAAAAACAAGAATGTGAATACTATAGCCACCTTTTTACAGAGGAAGAAAAAAACAATATATGTAGTTATTTAATCCGTGTAAGAGATAGTTTGAAAGGAGTGCAACAAAATGAAAAAAATAGGTAAAATATTAAAAAAATTATGGCTACCAATTGTATTGGTGGTTGGTCTATTATATTTACAGGCAAAGTGTGATTTGATGCTTCCTGATTATACATCTAAGATTGTGAATATAGGAATTCAACAAGGAGGTATTGAAACACATGTTCCAGAAGCTATACAAATAGAAACGTATGATCATTTGAAGGCTCTTATGATTCAAAGCGATGTTTCTATTTTAGAAGAGGCCTATGAAAAAATAAGTAGGGAAACTTTAAGTGATAAGGATTATGAAACTTATTTAAAGAAGTATCCTATATTAGAAAAAAAGGCTATTTATCGATTAAAGGAAAATACAGAAGAAATCGAAGATGCTATAAAGATTCCTTTAATTATGATAATGAATTTAGAACAGGATACTAAAGAAGCACAAGAGATGAAAAAGCAAATTTTAGAAAATGCACAAGGAGTCACAGACATATACCAAGTATTTTCTTTTATGAGTGATGAAGATAAAAAAGAGATGTTTAAAGAAGTGACTTCTTCTTTAGAAGAAATGCCCGATTCGATTTTAGATCAAATGGCAGTACAAAGTGTAAATGCTGAATACAAAAAATTGGATGTCGATTTAGACAAAATACAGCTTTCTTATTTGTTTGATAAAGGACTTCGTATGGTTGGTCTCGCTTTTCTAATTATGATTCTCGCCATTTTAGTGACTTTTCTATCCGCTCAAATTGGTTCACGTTTAGCGCGTGACTTAAGAAGCAGTGTAGTTCATAAAGTCATGGATTTTTCAAGTAAAGAATTTACAGAAATTTCACAGGCATCTTTAATTACAAGATCAACGAATGATATTCAACAAATTCAAATGTTAGTGGTTATGGTTCTTCGTATTTTAATCTATGCACCTATTTTAGGTTTTGGAGCGATTACAAAAGTAAGTGGAAGTTCTATGGCTTGGGTTATTGCGCTTGCGGTAGGTCTAATTTTAAGTTTGGTCATTACTTTATTTGCTTTTGCTCTTCCAAAGTTTCAACGAGTACAAAAATTGGTTGACAAATTAAATCTAGTCTCTCGTGAGATACTTACAGGACTTTCTGTTATTCGGGCCTTCAAAACAGAAAAACATGAGAAAAAACGTTTTGAAAATGCGAATATGGACTTAACAAAGACAAATTTGTTTGTCAATCGTTTAATGACAATTATGATGCCAACAATGATGTTTATTATGAATGGCGTTAGTATTTTGATTATTTGGGTTGGCGCTAAAAAGGTGGATTTAGGAACGATGCAAGTCGGTGACTTGATGGCTTTCATTACTTATACAATGCAGATTATTATGTCTTTCTTGATGATTTCTATGGTATCGATTATGTTACCAAGAGCTTGGATTTCATTAAAACGGGTGGCAGAAGTTTTAAACAAAGATATTTCCGTTAAAAATAAAAAAGAAACAAAAGAATTTGATGAGAGTATGAAAGGAACGGTTGAATTTAAGGATGTATATTTTAGATATCCAGATGCTGAAGAAGACATTTTATCAAACATTTCGTTTAAAGCAACAAAGGGAACAACCACAGCATTTATTGGTTCAACCGGAAGTGGTAAATCAACACTTATCAATTTGATTCCAAGATTCTTTGATGTAACAGGTGGAAAAATATTAATAGATGGTGTGGACATTCGTGATGTAAAATTAGAAGATTTACGTGCTAAAATCGGATATGTACCACAAAAGGGAATGTTATTTTCTGGAACGATTAAGTCAAATATTTTATTTGGAAATCAAAAGGGTTCAGAAGAAGATTTATATAAAGCAGCTAAGATTAGCCAGGCAGAGGAATTCATCAGTGAAAAAGAGGATCAATACGACAGTGAAATTAGCCAAGGTGGAACCAATGTATCTGGTGGACAGAAACAGAGATTATCGATTGCTAGAGCGATTGCTACAAATCCAGAAATCTATATTTTTGATGATTCTTTCTCTGCACTTGATTATAAAACAGATCATAAATTACGAAAAGAACTTGCAAAAGAAACGAAGAATAGTACTATTTTTATAGTTGCTCAACGAATTAGTACAATTCTTCATGCTGATCAAATTGTAGTTCTTGATCAAGGAAATGTTGTTGGAATCGGAAATCACGAAGAACTTATGAAAAACTGTGCTGTGTATAAAGAAATTGCTTTATCACAACTTTCAAAGGAGGAATTGGAACATGAGTAATAAACCAAAAGCACCTATGCATGGTCCAGGACCAAGAGTGGTGGAAAAAGCGAAAGATTTTAAAGGAACATTGAAGAAACTTCTCGTCTATGTTTCAAAATATAAAGTATCCTTGTTTTTGGTCATCGCTTTTGCAATTGGTTCTACTATCTTTTCGATTATAGGTCCAAAAATTCTTGGAAATGCAACCACAGAACTCTTTAATGGTTTAGTGAGCAAAATCAGTGGGGGATCCGGAATTAATTTTTCTAAAATAGGAGAAATTTTAATCTTCTTGTTATGCTTATATATTGTGAGTGCTATTTTCTCTTATATTCAAGGATTTATTATGTCAGGTGTTTCACAAAAATTAACTTTTAATTTAAGAAATGAATTAAGTGATAAAATTCATCGATTGCCATTTTCTTACTTTGATAAAAAAACAAATGGAGAAGTCCTATCTGTAATTACAAATGATATTGATACTTTATCACAAAGTTTAAATCAAACAGCAACACAACTAGTTACATCGATTACAACGATTATTGGTGTTCTTGCTATGATGTTTTCGATTAATTTTATGATGACAATTGTTTCTCTCATTATTCTTCCTATTTCAGGAATCATCGTTTCCTTAGTCGTTTCCAAATCACAAAAACATTTTAAGAATCAACAAGAATATTTAGGTCATGTCAATGGAAATGTTGAAGAAATGTATTCTGGATATACAGTAATTAAAGCTTTTAATGCTGAAGAGAAAATGTTAGAAGAATTTAATGAAAACAATCAAAAATTATATGAAACAGGATGGAAGAGTCAATTTTTATCAGGTATGATGCATCCAATTATGAATTTTATTGGCAATATTGGGTATGTTATGGTTGCTATATTAGGGGGTTATTATGCCATTAAAGGACGTATTACTGTTGGAAATATACAGTCTTTTATTCAATATAATAAAGAGTTTACACAACCAATTGCTCAATTAGCGCAAGTATCAAATATGATTCAATCGATGGTGGCCTCTGCAGAGAGGGTCTTTGAATTCTTAGAAGAGCAGGAAATGCCAAAAGTAGAAAATCCCATTTCTCTAAAAAATCCAAAAGGAAATGTAGAATTTAAGAATGTTTCTTTTGGATATGATGAAAATACGATTATTCATGATTTTAACGCAAAGATAAAGGCAGGTTCTAAAATTGCTATTGTGGGACCAACTGGAGCTGGAAAAACGACGATTGTGAAATTGTTATTACGTTTTTACAGAATAAAGAAAGGTTCTATTAAAATAGATGGAGTCGATATTAACAATCTAGATGATGAAACATTTAAAAATCTATTTGGTATGGTGTTACAAGATACATGGTTATTTTCAGGTACAATTATGGAGAATTTGCGCTATGGACGGCTTGATGCCACAGATGATGAGGTTATCGAGGCTGCCAAAGCCGCACATGTACACCATTTTATTCAAACATTATCCGATGGCTATAATATGGAATTAAATGAGGAGTCAAACAATATTTCTGGTGGTCAAAAACAACTTTTAACCATTGCAAGAACGATTCTTTCTGATCCACGTATTTTGATTTTAGATGAAGCTACAAGTAGTGTTGATACGAGAACCGAAGTTTTAATTCAAAATGCTATGGATGAAGTTATGAAAGGAAGAACAACTTTCATTATAGCGCACCGCTTATCGACAATTCGAAATGCAGACTTAATTTTGGTTATGGATCATGGAGATATTATTGAACAGGGTACACATGAGGAATTATTGGAAAAAGGTGGATTTTATGCAAAGCTTTATAATTCACAGTTTGAGACAGTGTAAATAAAAAATGCAGATTTTTAATAATCTGTTTTTTGATGAGAAAAATGCAAATAAATTTGGGAAAAAATTTAGAAAAATACGAATTTTTAAATACAAATAGTAAATAAAGCTATTCTATAGAAGTGTTAAGAAAAATGTATAAAAATGGCAGTGAAATAAAAAATATTGTTATGTATCATAATGGTATCAAATGTAGAATCTCTATTTACACTAATTTTCGTTCTTTTTAGTAAACAGTGGTTAAATACCCATTTTTATGATAAAATAATAAATAAGGAGGTAGAGTATGGATAACTGGAACAAAAATTTAGAACCAAAGAAAGTTCCAAATTTAGGTAGTCGTCCTCCCTATAAGGAGCCTATAAAAAAACAAGGGATTTCTCAAAATGTACAATTCCAAAAGTACAATTCTGAAAAATTTAATGAAACAAAAATTAAATACCAAGATAATATGGCCCCCATTCCAAATTTAAATAAAAATGGACAAAATAGGGCAATGCCAAAAGAACAGTATACCGAAGAAGAACGGTTGCAAAGACCAATAGAGGATAGAAATAAACGTTTGAACATCGTGGGAAAACAAAAGGAGGAGTTATCTTTTTCAAAAAGTCTTGTCAACCCTATAGCACAAAAAATATCAATAGAAAATGAGATTCCATTAGATAAAAAAAAGAACCAGAAGAAAAAAAAGAAAGAAAATGAAGCTACATCTATGGAAATTCCTCCGCTTGCGAAGAAAACTAAAATTCCTTGGATGTTGCTTCTTGCTATTTTTGTGGAAGGCATCATTTTACTTTTCGTTTTATACTATAGAAATGAGAAGATGAAAACATCTTTAGAATGTACGAATGAAACCTATAACGAATACTACCACGCAAAAATTTTAAATACAAAAAAATATGATTTCAAAAAAGGAATTATCACAAAATTAGAAGATACATTTGTATATACTTTTGATACGGAGGAGGCTTATAATACGTTTAAGGAAGTAAATGCAAATCCAGAGAAAGAAAACATTAGTGGTCGCTTATTTCAATCCAGTATAGATGAAGATCAAAAGAAATATACAGAAACAACAACTTATCTTTTTAATAAGTTAAGGAAAAAGAATGAAACAGAAGAAGAGCATACGATTTTAGTGAATTCTAAAAATGAAAACGATGTAATTCAATTATTAGATTATAATAGCACCGACATTAAATTAATATATGAATCGGAGTATATTTGTAAATAGTCAAATATATATAAGAAGAAAGAGGGAGATTATGTTAGAAAAAATATAGTCATTAATTGAGCTAGAACAAATGCTTTTAGTAAGTACGAATGAAAAACTAGTTATGTTAGGAAAGGACTTTCTTAATTTAAGTAATAAAATGGAAAAAGGAGAATTTTATCGAGCAGTTGCATTAGATGCAGAGGGCAATTTTCAAATGCGACAAGGGTATAAAGGAGACTTAGTCAATGTAGTCAGGAGATTAGAAGTTTCTAGACAAAATTTATTACGTCAAAGAATGGAATGTATTGCTCAAATACAAGTTTATCAAGGAAAGTTACAACAATTGATGAGCCAAAGGAATCAATATGAACCAGTTCCACAAACATCAAGTGCTATGCAAACGCCATTAACTACGAATATGGAACAGATAGGGAGTAAAGTAAGTAGTCCTGCCTCTTTCATAAATCCAATACAAAATGAGAATACTATGGATAGGAATGCTGGGAAGGTGCGTTAAAAATTCTTTAGCGTTTAGAAAGAATAATGAAACTTTCTTTTTTTCTTTACAATATCTTTTCTTACGTATTAGAACTCCTATGATCAATTCATCAGCACTATAATGAAAAAAGGAGGATAGTCTTTTAAACTCGAATTTCAGTGAAAAAGGATTTGGATATGGTTTATTTACATTTAGGTGTACATTATTATCCATGAAATATTGTAAAAATTTGTTGATTTGTGGTAAAATGGGAATAATAAAAAAGAATTTTGGGAGGAAGAAAAATGGGCTTATTCAATTTAGAAAAAAAGAAACAGGAAAAATTAAAAGCACAAAGAGATAAAGCTTTACAAGAAGTGAAAGCGGGAAATCTAGAAAATTTAAAGAAATATGGGCATGATAAGGAAATTGTTTTAGAAGCAATTCAAAATAGCAAGGAAAATATAACAAGTGAAATTGCTCTTTTCTTGCAAAATGGCGATGAGGATGTTGTTTGCGCTCTTTTGGACCGAGGATGGGGAAAAACATGGGATTGTTATGATGAAAAAATTCAAAATAATCCACAGATTCTTGAAAAATACTTGAAGCAAGGAGGAACTTTAAATAAGGAGACAATAAAGGAAACAATAAATGAGTCCCTTTTCTTAAATCATAAATCTCTTGCCCTATTGAGTTTTAAAATTCCACAAATAGAAGAAGAACTACGTAGACGTATTGTAGAAGCATTTAATGATGATTTTGATGTTGCTTTAGAAGGCGTTGGTTTTTCGGGAGAGTATATCTGCCTCTTAAATGAGAAGTTAAGAAACCAATATGGTATCCTTGCTAGTGCTGTAAAAACATACCCAGATGCTATTTTTTTAGTAGATAAAACTTGGGTATCTGACGTGAGAGTTGTAAAGAATTTATTAAAGGGTATACTTGGAAAATTGCAAACCGATAGAACGTATCTATTAAAAAGAGCTGTAGAGGTTTTGGCATTTATTGGAAATTATGCAAAAGATCCAGAAATTATTCAACTAAAAAAAGAGATTACTATTCAAATGATTACAATGCAACCAGACAGCATCGTCTTTTTTGGAAACGATATTCAAAATAATCCAGAAATGTTAATGTTGTTTTTAAATCAAGGAGGAAATTATAAAAATCTTTCTTTACTTAAAAAGGAAACATTGAATTATAATCCTAATCTAGCCTTAGAATTTGTAAAAAGAGGTGGAAAAGATATATTTGAAGATTTAGATCCTTCTTTGCGAAATAATTTTCAGATTGCTTCTGTAGCAATTCAACTTGATAAATCTTGTGCACGCTTTATTACAGATAAAATGGTTTTAATGAATCTTCTTAAGCAGGATCATTCTCTTCAACAATTTATAGAACCAGAACTCTTTAATGAAGTGGATGCTTTACTTTTCGAAAACGAGAAAGCAGATTTTGATGAAGAAATACAAAAGAATGATTTGATTCAAGAAAAACAAAAAGAAGAATTGGAAAAATTAAAAACTATGGTAGCGAATGAACAGGCAGCACGAGAAAGGCGCCAAGAGCTAGAAGCACAAAAGGAAACCATTGCTAAACAACAAGCTGAAATCGCCGCCTTGAAAGAAATGTTAAATAGTTTGATGAATCCACCCGAGCAAAAAG
>CAJTSN010000020.1:0-6689 GCA_910578745.1 uncultured Bacilli bacterium | reverse complement strand
AAACAATATATTCAATATTATCAATTAAAACGAAAACTTAGAAAAATAGCCAATAGAATTACCTTTAAAGAACAATATGGTATACTTACTTCTTCAAACCAGAAATTAGGTAAATATTTCTGTTTTTCTACAAATGATTTATCGATTGTGATAGGGAATAAAGAGACATGGCAACAAAATCAAAAACTATTACTTGAATTAAATGGTATAACGAGAGCTATTTATTTTCCAATACAGTCTACTCTTTGTAAAACAAAGGAAACTATAAATTCTCTTGTTCTTTATTTAAAAGAATTAAATGTCGGTATTTATAAAAAAGAACTCTTTTTTGATAAAGATAAAATAAGAAAAGAACAGTTTTCTCTTTTTAAAATCTATCCAAATCTTGTAGAAGAAAGTCTTACCGAAATTGAAAAGTTATTTAAACAAGAGATTGATTTTAAAAGAAAGCGTTTTTTAGCTTTAAAAATATTAGGGAAAGATTTTCCACTCATCGAGAAAATTTTGATTACATATGAAATAGATAAATATCAGTATTTTAGTCAAAAACAAGAACTTATTGAATATGGTTATGATGCAGAACAACTGATGCAAATGTATGTCTCTTTTTTTGAACAATCTGTAAAAGAAAATTGAATACGAAGAGAAATTCGTGTTCTTTTTCTAATGAAATCAATTTACATTTTCTAGATGAATTGTTATAATAAAACGTATGTAGGAAGTAGTTGATATCGTGAATTTAGATGGATTAAATGACAAACAAAGACAAGCAGTACAAAAAACGGAGGGACCTCTATTAGTATTAGCAGGGGCAGGGAGTGGAAAAACCCGTGTTTTAACGACACGAGTGGCTTATTTGATATTAGAATTAGGAATTTCTCCTTCAGATATTTTAGCAATCACTTTTACGAATAAAGCAGCAAAGGAAATGAAAGAACGAATCATTTCTATGATTGATGGTCTTGGATATAAAATTCAAATATCAACATTTCACTCTTTTGGACTACGCATTATTCGTGAAAATTATGAAGCATTAGGACTTGATAAAAACTTTACAATTCTAGATAGTGAAGATGCCAATACTGTAATTAAAAAAATCTGTAAAGAAAAAGGACTTGATCCTAAAATATATAATCCAAAAGCGATTAAAAATAGTATCAGTAGTGCGAAAAATGAATTACTAGATGATAAGGAATATGCGAATTATGCTTATAGTGATTTTGAACAAAAAGTAGTATCCGTTTATGAAAAATATGAAGAAAAATTACGGATTAATAATTCTCTTGATTTTGATGATTTATTACTTCTTCCGATTCGATTATTTGAAAAATATCCTGAAATATTAAAACAGTATCAAGAAAGGTTTAAATATGTTTTAATTGATGAATATCAAGATACAAATAAAGCACAATATGTATTAACAAAAATGATTAGTGCGAAATATAAAAATATCTGTGTAGTAGGGGATAATGATCAGTCTATTTATGCATTTCGGGGTGCAAACTATAAAAATATATTAAATTTTGAAAAAGATTATCAAAATCCAGAAGTGATTTTATTAGAGGAAAATTATCGTTCAACAAAAAATATTTTAAATGCAGCAAATTCTATTATTAAAAACAATAAAGAAAGAAAAGATAAAAATTTATGGACAAATAATAAAGAAGGAGAAAAAATAAAGTATCATAAAGCCATGGATGAAAAAGAGGAGGCGTCTTATGTCGTTCGTGAAATTGTTACATTATTAGAAAATGGAATTTCTCGCAATGATATAGCGATTCTTTATCGGACGAATGCACAGTCTCGTAATTTAGAGGAAGCCTTTCTTAATGAGAACATTCCTTATCGAGTTGTAGGTTCTTTTTACTTTTATAAACGAAAAGAAATCAAAGATTTAATCTGCTATTTAAAACTACTATATAATGTTCATGATGATGTGAGTTTAACTCGAGTAATTAATGTTCCAAAACGAGGTATTGGTCTTAAAACGATAGAAAATATAGAAACGAATGCTATTTTATCTCACAGTAGTATGTATGATGCAATTAAAAGTGGAAAAGAATTAGAATTCAAAAAGACAATTGAGAAGATTAGAGAAAAACAAGCAAATCTTACTTTAACTGAACTGGTAGATTGTGTTTTAGAAGAAACAGGAATGAAAAAAGAATTGGAAAGCGAACATTCAATGGAAGCTGATATTCGTTTAGAAAACTTAGAAGAATTTAAAACCATTACCAAACATTTTGAGGAAAGAGAAGGGGTTATTTCTTTAGAGGATTTCTTAGAAGAGATTAGTTTAGTTGCCGATATAGAAGAACATAAACAGACACAAGATGTTGTCACTTTAATGACGATTCATTCTGCAAAAGGACTTGAATTTTCGTATGTATTTTTAGTAGGTATGGAAGAAGGAATCTTTCCACATAGTAATTCTTTTTCTAGCAATGAAGATTTAGAAGAAGAAAGAAGATTGTGTTACGTGGCTATTACAAGGGCCAAAGAGAAACTTTATATAGTAAATGCCCGAAAAAGAACGATTTTTGGACAAGATAGTTATAATGTACCTAGTCGATTTTTAGAAGAAATGAATTCAGAGCATTTAGAAGTTGACATACCAGAAAAAGATGTTAAAATAATAGATAAAGCAACTTTGATTGATGACTCTATTGAATATAAAATAGGGGACAAAGTACAACATGATACGTTTGGAATTGGAGTTGTCGTTGGAATGAATAAAAGTATTATAAATGTTGCATTTAAAGGTGGAATTAAAACCCTTATGAAAGGGCATAAAGCAATGAGAAAGGTGAGTGAGACAGATGATGATTACAATTATGGATACGTTAAATGATTGGAATGAAAACATAAAAGGATTTTTTATTGAATATGGAGATAATCCTCTTCTTTGGATTGGTCTTTTTGGACTTGGTCTTTTGGTGTTCTTTTTAACGTATAGCGCTTTACATAAAAATTAGTATGAAAGGAATTGAAAAGGCATAAGATTTATGGTATAGTTTTAAAGAAGGAGTTGAGTGTATGAATTTTTGTCCAAAATGTGGAAAAGAATTAAAAGAAGGTCAAAGTTTTTGTGATAATTGTGGAACATCAACACAAGGACAAGTCAATGTGAATATCACGAATAACGTGGGAGCAACAGGAAGAGTAAGTATCACAAATCGTTCTATAGTGACTTGTATTTTATTATCTATTTTTACTTGTGGAATTTATGGAATTATTTGGTTCATTTCTTTGACGGATGACTCAAATGCAGCAGCAGAGGAAACAGGAACATCTGGTGGTACAGCATTTCTTTTAACGCTTATCACTTGTGGAATTTATAGCATTTACTGGGCTTATACAATGGGAAAGAAAATGCACACCGCTGGTGAGAAACGTGGCGTTTCTATTGCTGATAATTCTGTATTATACTTAGTATTATCAATTGTTGGACTAGGAATTGTAAATTACTGTTTAATTCAAAGTGATTTAAATAGACTTGCAGACTAGAGTCAAAAAAGTAATATCACATAATGTATTCTTTGTTACATTATTCTTAGGATATTACTTTTTAAATACAGTTTTTCATCTTTCGATTTCTTGTCCATTTTATACAATTACACATCTTTATTGTCCGGGGTGTGGCAGTACACGTCTATTTTTTTCTTTATTGAAACTTGATTTTGTATCCGCATTTTCGTATAATCCTCTTTTATTTATACTTCTTCCATTTTTTATAGCTTATTATATTTATTATAATTATATCTATCTTTTCCAGTTAGAAAATAAAGTGAAAAAGAATATTCCTAAATTTGTTCTTCCTACTTTATTGTTTCTATCGATTTTATTTGGAATAATGAGGAATATACCGATTTTCTCCTTTTTAGCCCCATTATAGACTATTAGGTATAAAGTAGAAAGAATTAAAAAATGTCTTTGATCAAAAGTAAATTCAGTATTTACTTTTTTGTTTGAATAAAATTTCCCTATTGACTTGATAATGAAAGAGCCTTTAAATTTCTCCATTTTTTATGTAGTTCAGGAAATAAGGATAAAAGAAAATGGGACCAACGAAACTAATAAAACGAAATTAAAAATAGTATGCAACAATGTTCATCAATACAATTTTAAAGAAACATATACTGACTATATTGATGAGGCATATCTAAAATATATTACAATAAATAAAGAAGAATATATTTGTTTTGTCACAGATAAAGAAGAACCATTACTTTCGGTAGTGTGTAAAAAAATTGAATATAAAGAATTAAATAATTGATAGAAATAGTTATTTTTAACTTCAATATATTTAAAAATATAAAATGAATTCTAATACGAATATATCTTTGCTATATGCTACATAATAAGGGTAATGCGAATCTTATTATAGTGAGGACTTTAGAGACTACGCACTAGTCCTGCTTGTAAGTGAAGATTTTAATGCTATGATATTGTATAGTATTTTTTTAATTTTAAACTAATACAACAAGAAAATGTACTACCCTTGAAAGAGAAAATAGAAGAAATTATAACAATTTATGTGAATATCTTTTTAAATAAAAGTGTTGTCATCGTTTATAAATAAGGGTTATAAATGCATTTAAGAAGTTATAAAATGCTATTTGAAAAATACTATATTTTTAAATGTAAAAAAAATGTAACTTTTTTTTCTTTTATTGTTAAAAAAAAGAAAATGTACTATAATAATAAATAGAATGGAGAGTGTATGGAACACATTATAGGCGATTTAATAAGTATGCTTAAAGAAGTGAGTATGAGAGAACCCTTATTTCTTAGTATGTCTTTTGGTTTCTTACTTATCGTTTTGGAATCAATTCTTCCTGTTTTACCTTTAGCTCTTTTCATTGCTTTAAATATGATTTTGTTTGGAAATTTGTTCGGATTTCTTTTATCTTGGGTGGCAACTATCTGTGGTTGCATTCTCAGCTATTCCATTTGTAGATATGGGTTTAGTGATAAATTCTATAAGTATTTAAAAAAACATCCAAAAACAGATACTGTTGTTTTAAAGATAAAAAAAATCACATTCTCAAACTTAGTCATACTCATGGCTATTCCTTTTACACCGGCGTTTTCTATCAACATAGGTGCTGGACTCTCTAAGATGGAATTTAAAAAATTTTTCTTTGCTTTATTGATTTCAAAATTATCAATTGTTTATTTTTGGGGGTTTGTGGGTACCACGTTACTAGAGAGCTTAACAGATATAACTGTTCTTGTTAAATTGGCCTTTATTGTTGTTGTTGCATTTGTTTTATCAAAAATAGTCCTAAAAAAATTTCATTTTGAGTAGAGGTATTTATGGAAGTCATTAGTTTTATTCTATTAATTTTTATTTTTGTTCTTGTTTTCATTTTACTTTTTGTTATGCTCTCTAAAAAGCAAGAAGAAAAAAGTACTGTACAAAATATGGCTAAATTGGAAACATCGATTATTAAAGAGTTTTTAGCATTCAAGGGAGATTTAGGAAAAGACTTTACTTCTTTGAACCAAAATATTGAACATAAACTTCATTTGATTAGTGATCGTGTAAATACAAGATTAGATGAAAATTTTGAACGAACAAATAAAACATTTACCTCTGTTTTGGAACGCTTATCCAAAATTGATGAGGCACAAAAGAAAATTGATCATTTATCAAGTGATATTATTTCTCTTGAGAGTGTTTTAACAGATAAAAAAACGAGAGGTATTTTTGGAGAAGTAAATTTATTAAATATTTTAGATAGTGTATTTGGTAAAAATGATAAAATTTATAAAATGCAGTATCCACTTGAAAATGGAACAATTGCAGATTGTATGTTATTTACGCCCAGTCCACTTGGAATGATTGCAATTGATTCTAAGTTTCCTTTAGAAAATTATAGAATCATGGTAGATAAAACTTATACGCAAGAAGAAAGATTACAGGCAGAAAAATTATTTAAGTCCGATATGAGAAAGCATATTGATGCAATCTCTTCTAAATATATTATTCAAGGAGTTACTGCAGATCAGGCCATTTTATTTTTGCCAGCAGAAGCTATCTTCGCAGAGGTGAGTGCTTATCATTCCGATGTGATTGAATATGCTTACAAGAAAAGAGTATGGCTTACAAGCCCAACAACTTTAATTAGTACACTAACGACGCTTCAAATGATGATAAAAAATATTGAAAGAGATAAATATACTTCTATCATTCATCAGGAATTATTATTGCTTGATGAAGAATTTAAAAGATATAAGGAACGATGGGATAAGCTTTCTAGAAGTATTGATACCGTTAGTAAAGATGTAAAAGAAATTCATACAACCACGGATAAGATTACAAAACGATTTAATAGTATTAACCAAGTTGAAATAGATGAAAATGAAACAATTTCTATTAAGGAGGATGAGTAATGGAACGAATTGTAACATTACAGGAATTGAGAGATTTAAGGGAGCGTCTTTGTTCTCCCAATTTGACAAAGAGTGAGTATGAAAAGATTCGAGCTGTAATAGGAAATGATTTTAGTAATCATCAGAAAGAAGAATCAACTTCTTCTAATGTGGAGAAAGGAAAAGCATTAGTAAAGGCAAATCCAAATGCGCCTAGTTTACTTGAAAAAACAGGATTTTCAAATATTATTTATTTAGCGACGATTTCTCTTGTCTTTGAAGTTCTTTTTTTAGCAGTTTCTATTTTAATC
>CAJTSN010000019.1:19618-27171 GCA_910578745.1 uncultured Bacilli bacterium | reverse complement strand
AGGAAGTATTGTTCTAGGACTCTTTTGTCAGGAAAAAATGAAGAATTATTTAAAATTATTCTTTCATACAAAATACTTTTTAATTCTTCTGCTTATTTATTTTCTTTTTATTGAACATTCTTTTGTTGCATTTGGTTTGTATTTCTTTAAAGTATATAGTTTATTTATTTTAAGTAAACTCTATATAGTGAATATGAAAAATAGTTTAGTGGAAAAATCTTTTGCCTATCTTTTACAACCTCTATGTATTTTTAAAGTGAATCATGTGAAAGTAGCAAAAACGTTGGCTCTATCTATTTCTTTTCTTTCTTTGATTTATAAAGAAGCTTTAAAAACTTGGAAATCGATGCAAAGTAGAGGTTTGCTTCTTCAAAAGTGTTCCCTTTTTAAAAAGGGAAAATGGATGTATGTCCTTTTAGTTCCGTTATTTAGAAAAACAGAAATGATAGCTGATAAAGTAGCCGATACACTTGTTGTAAAAGGTTTTACTTCCAATCAGCAAGAAAAAGAAGAATTAGGACCATTTTCCCTTAGGGATAGTGTAGTTCTATCGATTTTTTTATATTTATTTTTATATGTAATGGTAAAGAGGGTGGTGTAGTTGCGTTATTTAATGTGGTTTTCCTACAATGGAACTTCTTTTTCAGGGTATCAAATTCAAAAGAAGAAACGAACGGTTGAGGAAGAAATAGAGAAAGTCCTTACAAAATTGAATCATAATAAAAGTGTAAAGATTTATGCTAGTGGGAGAACAGATGCAAAGGTGCATGCCTATGTTCAAACCGCACATTTTGATTTTGAACAATGGAATGTAGAAAACTTAACTTATAAGTTAAATCAAATGTTGCCAGCGGATATTTATGTTAAAAAGATAGAAGAAGTGAAGAAAGATTTCCATGCTCGATATACAGAAAAGAGAAAAACGTATGTGTATAAGATCAATTGTGGAGAATATGACCCATTTACTATTCATACTATTTTTCAATATAATAAACAATTGAATGTAGAAAACATGAAAAAAGCGAGTCAATTTTTTATTGGGGAACATGATTTTACCTCGTTTACAAAAACAAGCAAGCAATATGAAAGTACGGTTAGAACGATTTATGAGATAAAAATAGAGAAAAAAGGGGATACTTTAGAAATTGAATTTACAGGGAATGGATTTCTCCAATATATGGTTCGAAATATGGTAGGATTTTTAATTGAAGTTGGCGAAGGAAAGCGAAAACCAATTGAAGTAGAAGAAGTGTTAGGAAAGAAAGATAGAAAATATGCGGCATTTACAGCGAATCCAGAGGGATTATATTTAAAAAACATTGAATATAAGAAAGAAGATGGTAAATAAGTCTATCTTTTTTTGTTAAAATGTAAAAATATGTAAAATTATAGGATCGTTTGCTTGTCATAAATATAAAAAATAGTATTTTTAAGTATTCTTATAGGAGGTACTTTTGCTTTTAAAGTAAAAGAATTAACAGGAAACATGGCATGACTTTTGATAAAACAATGCTAGTAGTAGGAGAAAGTACAAATTGTAAAGTTGTAGGAACTTTTGATGAAGAAGTTTCTGCTCTAATTTTCCTATTAAATTTAAATGAGATTATTGTATGAGTGATATAGTTATGTCAAGAGGATGGAAAAGATAAAAATGTGGCATTATTGAGTGTAGTAGTATTTACTGAAGTCATACTATATAAAATGAATTAAATATTTGTTGTTATTCATATCTAACTTTTGGCATACTTACAGGGATTTGCTGAAATCATTTACTTAAAAAAGTTGTGAATGTCCCTTTTTACATGATTTTAAACAAAAATAATCAAAGCATATTTCGCATAATTTTTTAAAACAAAAGGAATAGCAAATGTAAAAACAGTTGTGAATAGTAACAAATATTTTGTAAAAATAACAATAATATAATAATAATACAATTATTGACTTGACTTCCATTTTACTTTTGACTATAATTTAAACTGGTACATTTTATATCCCATATGAAATTGTTGCTGGGAACAATAATTTCAAAATCTATTTTAGAAGGGAAATGAGTTATGAAGAATACATATATGCCAACAAAGGCAACTATCGAACGCAATTGGTATGTTATTGATGCTGATGGTGAAACTTTAGGACGTTTAGCTAGCAAAGCCGCTAACGTTTTAAGAGGAAAACATAAAGCAACATACACACCAAATATGGATTGTGGAGATTACGTAATTGTAATTAATGCATCAAAAATTAATTTAACAGGAAATAAACTAAATGATAAGATTTATTATAATCATAGTGGATATACTGGTGGATTAAGAGAAAGAACTGCAAAAGTTATGAAAGAACAATATCCAGAAGAAATGATTGAAAGAGCTATTAAGGGAATGCTTCCAAAGGGAAGATTGGGTCGTCAAATGTACAGAAAGTTATTTGTATATGCAGGTAGTGAGCATCCACATCAAGCACAACAACCTACAGTAATGAAAGTGAAATAAGGAGGTTTTTTAAATGGCAGATAAGAAAGTTTATATTGGAACAGGAAGAAGAAAATCTTCTGTTGCACAAGTAAAAATGGTTCCAGGATCTGGAAAAATTATTGTAAATGGAAGAGATGTACATGAATTTTTTCCATATGAAACAAATGTGATGGATTTAAAACAACCTCTCGTTGCTACAGATACAGTAGAAACATTTGACATCGAAGTAAAAGTAAATGGTGGCGGATTTACAGGACAAACTGGAGCAATTCGTTTAGGAATTACAAGAGCGTTGTTACAATATGATGCAAATAATGACCCAGATAGTGAAACAAGCTTTAGAAAAATTTTAAAGAGAGCTGGATTTATAACAAGAGATGCAAGAATTAAAGAACGTAAGAAACCGGGACTTAAAGCTGCACGTCGTGCACCACAATTCTCTAAGAGATAGTATGTATACTTTAAAGACATGTAAATTAAGCGTTATGTGTCTTTTTTTATGTCAATGAAACCCTAATTTAGAGGTTATGTCCCTTGTATTGAAATGATTTATGTAGTAAGATGTTAATAGAATAAAGTAAAAAAATCATAGAAAAGAGGTATAGAAAATGCAAAGGAAGGGGTTCACTCTAATTGAATTATTAGCTGTGATTGTGATATTAGCTGTGATAGCATTTATTGCAACACCGATAATAGTAAAGTTGGTTGGAAAATCTAGGCAGGAGAGTTTGGTAGATAGTGCTTATGGATTAGAAGAAGCAGCAAATTTGTATTATATAAATAATTTAGGGGATGACATAGAACCCGTTCGATTTGTTATTGAAAATGGGAAGCAAGTAGGAAAATTGTTGGAATATAAGGGACATATCGAAGATGGAGAATTAATTTTAAGTGAAGATGGAAAGATAGGATTATGTATTTCGGATGGAAGGTATTCTGCTTACAAAAATCAGGAAGATGACAAAGTAATCAGTGGTGTTGGGAAATGTGCCTATAATGAGGAAACTGGTAATTTTGAAATTGTGAGTAAAGAAGAGGTTGTGAAATGTAATTATGATGTAGGACATAGCTTTACATATACTTATACAGGTAATTCACAGGAATTTAAAGTTCCATGCAGTGGAAACTATTTAATTGAATTATGGGGAGCTAGCGGTGGCGGAAACTATGGTGGAAATGGAGCTTATACAAGCGGAAATATAGCTTTAAATAAGAATATGTCTTTTCTTATTGAAATTGGTGGAACTGGGAAGATACAAACAGGTGGATATAATGGTGGTGGATCTACAGGTGGAACAATAGTAAATTTAGATAGTATGGAATCATTTGGCGGAGGCGGAGCAACAGATATAAGATTAAATAAAAATGCTCTTTCTAGAATTATGGTGGCATCAGGTGGTGGTGGACAGTCGCGAAACTATGGAAGCAATGATTCTTTTGGATGTTATAGTGGCGGAGCTGGAGGCACATTAACTGGATTTGATGGTTGCTCTATAAAAGGGGCCAAAGGAGATTTATCAACAGGTGGTAAAGGAGCATCTCAATTAAAAGGTGGAGATGCAGGAACAGGAAGTAGCGGCACTGAAGCAACGAAAGGAATTTTTGCTTTGGGTGGCAAAGGGGGCGAAGTAAATAGTTCCTATATAAATAAAGTGAACTTTGTAGGAAGCGGTGGCGGCGGAGGCTACTATGGTGGCGGAGGTGGAGGCCGTGGAGGTTT
Source organism: uncultured Bacilli bacterium (assembly GCA_910578745.1). Taxonomy (GTDB): domain Bacteria; phylum Bacillota_I; class Bacilli_A; order RF39; family UBA660; genus CATOJL01. The sequence continues at coordinate 22,980 of CAJTSN010000019.1, read as the reverse complement.
TGGTGGTGTAACTGGTGATGGTGGACATATGGGAGGAGCAGGTGGCGGAGGTTCTTCTTATATTTCTGGTTATGATGGATGTTATGCTGTAAGTGCCTCCTCTACAGAAGATGCGGTTACACATTTAGAAAACTCCATCCACTATAGTGGATACCAGTTTATAAATGGAATTATGATAGATGGAAAATCTTCGATGCCTACCTATGACCATTTAAGTACAATGGAAGGGAATAAAGGAAATGGGTATGCTAAAATAACTTATTTAGGAAGTGAATGATAAAAGTTTTTTTGTTTTTATCATCTATGTTATAATCGAATTGGAGGAATGTTTATGGAATATTTAGATATTTATGATGAACTTGGAAATTGGATAGGACAAGATTCTAGAGAAAATGTACATAAAAAAGGTTTATGGCATAAAACGGTCCATTGTTGGCTTTATGATAAGAATGGAAATGTTTATTTTCAAGTAAGAAAGGACAGAGGAACATTCTATACAACGGCTTCAGGTCATGTACAGGCTGGTGAAACAGTAGAGGAGGCTTTTACAAGAGAAATTAAAGAGGAGATTGGAATTACTATATTACCTAAAGATACGATTTATGTAGATATAGTTCCTTTTAAAATGGATAAATTAAAAGAAGATGGCACTCTCTTCAAAGATAGAGCTTTTGCAAATGTGTATCTTAGTGAATTTGATGATTCTATTGCTTCTTTTACCTTGGATTTAGAAGAGTTAAGTGGTCTTGCAAAACTGCCTACTATTGATATATTGAATCTCTTTAAAGGAAATGTTTCAAGTATAAAAGGCACTTTGATTACTCCTTATAAAAGTGGAAATAAAGAAGAGGAAAAAGAGTTTCATGTTTCTGATTTTCTGTTAAATGAAGGAGAAACTCTGTTAGAAAAATATGGAAAGGTTCTAAATAAAATAGTAGAATTATTGGGTGAAAAATGAAAAAAACATCAAATATAAAAATCATATTGTTATGCATTTTAGCAAGCTTTATCTATATTGCTCCTTTTCTTTTTATGTTTGTCTTTTCTTTTTTCTTTGATGTGGAGAAGAACTTTGAAATAAAAGAAGATGTAGTTGAAATTTCAAATGGAAAAATGATTGTAGAAAATGAGACAGGCTTCTATGATGAAGAAAATAAGGCATACTATATTATTGGTTATTTAAAAAACGAAACAGATAAGAAATATACAAATGTTGAATTAGAATATCGAGTTTATGATGAGGAAGATACTATTTTAGGGGATGCTGGCTCAAACTATTTAGAATATCTTGATGAGGGAGATACTTGGAAATTTAAAGTAATATATAGTGATATTGATGCAAATGAAGTCCATCATTTCTCATTTCATGGAATTGTCTATGATTAGAATTTATATGATAGAAATAAAGGATGTGAAGAAGTGTTAAAGGTAAGTAATGAGTGGACAGATTATATTTGTATTGATGCTGGAGATCATGAAAAGTTAGAATCTTGGGGTGGCATTATTTTAAGAAGACCAGATCCTCAAGCAATTTGGAAAATCGACAAAAAAAATAGTTTATGGGAGAAAGTAAATGGTCATTATCATAGGAGTCATTCTGGTGGTGGGAGTTGGGAGTTTAAAACAGAATTAAAAGAAAGTTGGACGATTTGTTATAAACAACTTACTTTTAAGGTTTCGCCGACGAATTTTAAACATACAGGATTATTTCCTGAACAAGCCGTAAACTGGGATTATATGATTGATAAAATTAAAAATTGCAATCGAGAAATTTGCGTTTTAAATTTATTTGCATATACAGGAGGGGCTACACTTGCCTGTTCCTATGCAGGTGCAGCTGAGGTTGTTCATGTCGATTCTTCTAAAGGCATGATTGAATGGGCAAAAGAAAATATGCACCTTTCTCATTTAGAAGATAGAAAAATACGTTTTATACAAGATGACTGTTTAAAATTTGTTGAAAGAGAGAAAAGAAGAGGAAGAAAGTATGATGCCATTATTATGGATCCACCTTCCTATGGAAGAGGTCCTAATGGAGAAGTTTGGAAATTCGAAGATTCTCTTTATAAATTAATAGATGCATGTCTTGGTTTATTAAGTGAAAATCCGTTATTTTTTACCATTAACTCTTATACAACAGGAATTTCTCCTTTAGTACTTGAAAATATTTTGAAGACGACGGTTTTGAAAAAGTATCCAAAAGGAAAAATAGAAGCAGGAGAAGTCGCACTTCCGATTAAAAGAGAAAACTTACTTCTTCCATGTGGCATTTACGGAAGATGGGAAAGTAATGATTAAAGGGTTTATTTATAAAACTACCGACAGTGAATTATAAAAAATGTAAAGTTACCAATTTAAATCTTTACATTTTTTTACATGGTGTTTGGTATGAGTGGGAAAGAAAAAGAAATACAATTTTTTTAAGTATAAGAAAATAGAAAAATTCTTTTTCTATTTTAGAGGATTTATTAAAACCAATAGAATTTCTTAAAAATATTAGAGATATAGAAAAGAAACAAAGAGCATATAGTTTAGTAGGTGATACTGTGAAAAAGAAACTCTATGCTCTTTTTTTTATAACTTTATTTCTTTTTGGTGCTTTTTCGATTCGGGCATTAAAACAAGAGGACTTTCCTCTTTTGGGGAAAGTTATTTATTTGGATCCCGGCCATGGAGGAACCGATCCAGGTGCAGAGTATAAAGACATTTATGAAAAAAATATTAATCTTTCTATTTCTTTAAAATTACAAGAAGAACTTGGGAAACTAGGTGCGATTGTTTATTTAACAAGAGATGGAGATTATGATTTATCTGTTCCAAATACGATTAATCGAAAGCGCAGTGATTTATCAAGAAGAAGCAATATCATTAATAATTCTTTATGTGATTTATTTTTATCGATTCATTTGAATGCGGAGTCTTCTGGAAAATGGCGAGGTCCACAGATTTTTTATGATGATGCAAGTGAGGACAATAAAAAAATCGCTGAATTATTTCAAAAAGAATTAAATAAGAACTTAAAAGGAAATCGAGAAATGAAAGAAGTAAGTGATTTGTATTTACAAAAGAGAATTAAAAGACCCGGTGTTCTTGTAGAGGTTGGTTTTTTAAGTAATGCGAGTGACCGCTATTTATTAAAAAGTGAAACCTATCAACAAAAAGTAGCTCTTGTTTTAAAAAATGCAGTTTTAAAATATTTTAAATCGTAATCTTGTTTATGACTTTTCTGAAAAGTTGGTGAAACTTACCCCTTTTAGAATAAAGTATGCTATAATATTCGTGAGTATAGGGGAGGCACCAAATGGCAAAAAAAGTATTTAGGAGCTTAGAAGAACAAATTGAAATATTGAAATCAAAAGGAC
>CAJTSN010000019.1:19031-19513 GCA_910578745.1 uncultured Bacilli bacterium | reverse complement strand
TTTATTAGTGGGTATCGTCATCTTTTTATGAAAAGTTATAAAGATAGAGAATTTATAAAAGGAACAACCTTTGATGAATTATATGCTGTCTTTTTATTCGACAGAAAACTTAGAAATATTATGTTTCAATATATATTAGTGGTGGAAAATAATATTAAGTCTATTATAAGTTACCAATTATCAAAGAAATATGGAATTCATGAAAAAGATTACCTTGATCCTAAAAATTTTACTCAAGATAATTTGAAACAAAGACAAGTACATGATATTTTAAATAAGATGCGTAGACAAATTCATGTCAATGGTAGACAGCATACAGCAACGACTCATTATTTAGATAATTATGGGTATATCCCTCTTTGGATTTTAGTAAAAGTATTATCTTTTGGAATTTTATCAGAATTATATAATATTTTGAAAAGTGAAGATGCCTCTTTTATAGCGCAGATTTATCATTTAGATATAGAAGAATTGTCTGATTA
>CAJTSN010000019.1:0-19021 GCA_910578745.1 uncultured Bacilli bacterium | reverse complement strand
ATGAAATTGATTCTGAGTCATTAACTATTTATCTCTCACTTCTTTCTAATTTTAGAAATTTATGTGCACATGAGGACATTTTGTATGAACATAGAACACAAAAAGAAATATGGGATACACGATATCATAAGATATTAAATATTTCTATGACAGAAGGGCACTATGATTATGGAAAAAATGATTTATTTGCTGTCATGATTATAATGAAGCAAATGCTTACAAAAGAAGAATTTAAAGATTTTTTCTTTCAAATAGGATATGAAATTGATATACTCGATGGAAAAGTAGATACAGTAAAAACACCAATTATTTTAAATAATATTGGATTTCCAACCAATTGGAGAGAATTAGATGACATATATTAGGAGGAATTATGAAACATAAACATATCTATATTGTAACAGTAATTATGAGTTTTTTTGTAGGTATAATAGGAACCCTTTATGTTGTAGATGACTTAAAGGTGGAAACACCAAAAGAGGATTTGAAAAAAACGAGTGTAGAAATTACAGAAACCAATACATTAAAGCCTGCTATTGATAAAATTTATGATGCCGTTGTTTTGATTGAAACTTATGATCGAAACAAGCGAGGCATTGGTTCAGGAACGGGTTTTGTTTATAAAGTTGATGATAATTTAGGTTATATTTTAACAAATCATCATGTCGTAGATGGGGCTGAAAACATTATTATTACGTTGTCAAGTGGTGAAGAAGTTGAAGCGGAATATTTAGGAAGTGATGAATATTCTGATGTGGCTGTTATTTCTATCCCACGCGATAAAGTACTTATGGTAGCGCAATTAGGAGATAGTAGTGATGCTGAACTTGGGGATACGGTTTTTACTGTAGGTTCTCCTTTAGGAAGCAAATATATGGGAAGCGTTACAAGAGGAATTGTTTCAGGCAAAGAAAGACAGGTGACGGTTGATGTAAGTAGTGGAAGCTTACTTATCGATGTCATGCAAACCGATGCTGCTATTAATCCAGGAAATAGTGGGGGACCACTTGTAAATATTAATGGAGAGGTTATAGGAATTACATCATTAAAACTTGTTGAAGATGAAATTGAAGGTATGGGTTTTGCCCTTCCTATAGAATACGCTCTTTCTTTTACTGAACGATTAGAAAATAAAGAAAAAATAGTACGCCCGATTTTAGGAGTACAGTTAGCGGATACAACCAATTCGTATATCTTGAGAAGTTATCGTATTACAATTGACCCTAGTATTACGTCAGGTGTCGTATTAGTTAATGTTGAAAAAGAGAGCAATGCGGCAGTTTCTGGATTAGAACAGGGTGATGTTGTTATTAAAATCAATGATGATAAAATAGAAGATACAGCAAGTTTTAGATATAATCTTTATAAATATAGTATAGGGGATACAATATCTATCACTTATATACGTCAAGATAAAGAATATGTAACAGAAGTAAAACTCACAGATTCTTTAAAATAGATGACTAAGCTCATCTTTTTTTGTTATAATGTAGACGGTGAAGAGTGATGGAAAAATATCAAGAAGTGGAGAATCGATTAATTACAGGCTATCGTAAAAAAATATGGTCTAAATTTGTAAAGGGTGTAAAAGAATTTAATATGATTCAAGAAGGAGATAAAATCGCTGTTTGTATGAGTGGTGGAAAAGATTCTTTTTTGCTCGCAAAATGTATGCAAGAATTACAGAAACATGGAAATATTCCGTTCGAACTTGAATTCATTGTGATGGATCCGGGTTATAAGGCGGAGAATAGAAATTTGATTGAAGAAAATGCGAAGTTATTACATATTCCTATACATATTTTTGAAACGAATATTTTTGAAGTTGTTACAGAAATCAAGGATTCACCTTGCTATTTATGCGCACGTATGCGAAGAGGTTCTCTATATGGCGAAGCACAAAAATTAGGTTGTAATAAAATTGCCTTAGGCCATCACTTCGACGATGTGATCGAAACGATTTTGATGAGTATGCTTTATGGTGGTGAAGTAAAAACAATGATGCCTAAGCTTCATAGTACAAATTATGAACATATGGAACTGATTCGACCTCTTTACTATGTAAAAGAAGAAAATATTATTGCTTGGCGAAATTATCATAATCTTACATTTTTAAATTGTGCTTGTAAATTTACAGAAATGTCTTTTAATCGTGAAGTAGAAAGTAAAAGGAAGGAAATGAAAGAATTATTACACTTTCTTAGAGAAAAGAATCCTTTTGTTGACAATAATATTTTAAAAAGTGTGTATAATATTAATTTAAATACCATTATAGGATATCATACAAATGATAAAATCTATCATTTTTTAGATGATTATGAAAATAAGTAGAGATAAATTAGAGGTTTTAAATGTAATATAAAAAAAGATAAAATTATAAAACGGGTATTTAATTATAGAGAGATTTTATTGTTTTATTATGTATAGCTTTATAGATACATTTTAGGAATTTGTAAGGAAAATGTGCTATTTCTTTTTTTATGTAAAAAGAGTAGATTCGAACAGTTCTTTTGGTTAAAACAAAATGAAAGCGTAGAAAATAGAAATTCTTTTTATAAATCTATGATTTTTCTATGTCTCTCTTTATTTTATAAAAGTTCATTACTTAAATGGAATGGCTTTTTTTTATTGAATTGCTCGTAAATAGTCGATTTTTATCTATAATTATAGTATAATTTAAGGGAATTAGTGCTATTTAAGTATTAAAAATGAGGCATTTAAAAAGACGATATCGAGATGGATACATTATTTATTAGTAAAGATATGTTTAAGATAAATACGTTTGTTAAGGTGTAGTATATTTTTAAAAAACAGATAGAGATTAGGCAACAAAGGAGGAGAAAAATGGCTGTAAAAAAATCAGAGTTATATTCGGTGTTATGGGAAGCTTGTAACAAATTAAGAGGGGGTGTAGAACCATCTCGTTATAAAGATTATGTTTTGGTTTTATTATTTTTTAAATATGTATCCGATAAGTATAAAGGACAACCTTTTGCAGAATTTAAAGTGCGTGAGGGGTGTTCTTTTGATGATTTGACGTTGTTAAAAGGGAAAAGCGATGTAGGAGAAAAAGTAGATATCATTCTTCAGCAATTTTTAGAAGATAATAAGCTGATAGGAAGTCTTCCAGATGTTAGTTTTAACAATGCCGATGAACTTGGAACAGGAAAAGAATTAGTAGATAAGGTTTCAGGATTAATTAGTATATTTCAAAATCCAGATATTGATTTTAAGAATAATAGAGCGGGTGGAGATGATATTATTGGAGATGCCTATGAATACTTTATGATGAAATTCGCACAAGAATCTGGAAAAAGTAAAGGACAATTCTACACACCAAGTGAGGTATCTAGAATTATTGCTCGATTGATTGGTATAGGGAATATAAAGGAATCTTCTACAAAAAAATGGACATTATTTGATCCAGCTGCAGGGAGTGGAAGTCTTTTAATTCGTGCAGCGGATGAAGCACCTGTTGATAAAAATGGACAGTCCATTGTAACGATTTTTGGTCAAGAAAAAATAAAAGATACTGCGGGTCTTGCAAAAATGAATTTAGTATTACATCAAAAGGGAACAGGGGAGATCAAGTACGGAAATTCTTTAGCTGCACCTGCGTTTACGAATGAGTATGGATTGAGAAAGTTTGATTTTATCGTTATGAATCCACCCTTTTCAGATAAAGACTGGTCAGATGGAATAAAAATAAGTGAAGATGTATTTAAGAGATTTGATGAATTTGGATTTCCACCAGAAAAAAATGGAGATTATGCTTGGTTTCTTCATGTTATGCAATCCTTAAATCCAGATGGGAAAGCTGGTATTATACTACCACATGGAGTATTATTTAGGGGTGGAGCAGAAGAGACAATTCGAAAAAATATATTACAAAAAAAATGGATAACAGGAATTGTCAGCTTACCAGCAAACTTATTTTATGGTACAGGTATTCCCGCTTGTATTATTTTAATTGATAAAGAAAATGCGAAGAAACGAGAAGGTATTTTCTTAATTGATGCCAGTAGTGACTTTAAGAAAGATGGAAATAAAAATCGACTTCGTGAACAAGATATTGAGAGAATTGTTCAAGTATATAATAATAAAATAGAAATCGAAGGTTACTCTCGATTTGTAGAATATGATGAAATATTAGATGAAAGTAAGCATAATGGAAATCTAAACATTCCACGATATATCCAAAAGATAGAAGATACCCTACCTCAAAATATTGCCACTCATTTAAATGGAGGAATTCCGGGAATAGATGTGGAGTCTTTAAAAAAATTGTGGGATATTTCCCCTTTTTTGAAACCAGAAATATTCTCTTGTGTCAATAAAGAAAATGACATTTATAAATTAGTTCATTCGTCAGATGAAATCGAAAATAGAATAAGGGAAGATGAAGATATAGTAAAACAAATAGAAATAGAGACCATAAAAAAATTTGAAAATTGGAAAAAGGATGTAAAAGATTCATTACAGAATATGAATAAACAAACGGAACCAAAAAAGTTAATAAGAAAAATAAGTATGCAGCTTTTAAAGGAATATGAAGATACAAAATTGTTGGATCATTATGATGTTTATGACTGTTTATTAAATTATTGGAATGAGAAGCTTCAAGATGATGTATATATTATTAAAAACTTTGGATATGATTCTGGAAGAGAATTAAAGTTCGAATATGAGAAAAAAAGAAGAAACGGGGAAGTGACAGAGAATAAAAGTAAGGTAAAATCCTTTGATGGTGAAATCATACCAAAAGAAATTATTGAAACAGAATACTTTATGAAAGAAAAAGATGAGATTCGTAAACTTGTAGAAAAAGCGGAAAGACTTGATTTAGAGTTATCAGAAATGCTAGAAGAAGAGTCTGTAGAAGATGGATTATTTAATGAAGTATTAAATAGTAAAGGAAACGGCATTTTAAAGAAAGTTTTAAATGCAAGAATTAAGGAAATAGAAAATAAAAAAACGTTGGAAGATGAATATAGAGCATTATGTACTTATTTGAAAAAACAGGATGAAAAAGATACAGTAGATAAAGAAATAAAGATTTTATGTAAAGAGCTTGATTGTAAAGTACGAGAAAAATATTCAAAATTATCTATTGATGAAATTAAATATTTATTATTTGACTTAAAATGGATGCATAAAATTCAAAACGATGTAAAAGAGTTAATGGATCAAATTTTAAATAGTTTATCATCAAGAATCCTATTGATTGCAAAACGATATGAATATTCTTTAAAACAAATAGAAGAAGATACAGAACATTCAAGAGAATCTGTAATATCTGCTTTAAAAAGGATGGGGTATAAATGGTAAATCCAACACAGATAAAAAAAAGAATGTTAAAGGAAGTAGCAACATTCAAGTATGGAATAGGAAATACAATCCCAAGTGATGGGGGCAAGTACCCAGTTTATGGATGTAATGGCATCGTTGGCTATACATCAAAATATAACAATGAAGATACTCCAATTATTGGACACATTGGCAGTGCTGGAGTTGTGGTGTGGGCAGAAGGCAAACATTATGTTACTTATAATGGAACGATATGTAAGGCAAATGACAATATTGTGGATAAACATTATTTATATTATCAATTGCAATTTTTAAAGCTTGAGAACTATTTAAAAGGAGGACAACCTTTTTTATCCGTCAGTGATTTCGATACGTTTCATATATATGTTCCCTCTTTGAAAGAACAAAAGGAAATCGCTCACATTTTGGGTATATTTGATAGGCATATGGATAATCTTACTCGATTAATCGAAAAGAAGAAGGCAATCAGGGATGGAGCTTTAGAAGATTTGATGAATGGGAAAATTAGACTAGATGGATTTCATGGTGAATGGAAAGAAGAGAGTCTTGGAAATCTTTTAAAATATGAGCAACCTCAAAATTATATCGTCAAAAGCACAAAATATAGTAATGAATTTAAAATACCTGTGCTTACCGCAGGACAGAGTTTTATTTTAGGATACACCCATGAAAACTTTGGAATAAAAAGGGCTTCTAAAGAAAATCCGATTCTTCTATTTGATGATTTTACAACTTCCGTTCAGTTTGCTGATTTTCCATTTAAAGTGAAAAGTTCTGCAATGAAATTACTAACTTTGAGTGATAATGAAAATAATATCTATTTTATGTATAATTTATTGAAAAGATTGAGTTATGAAGTTGAAACGCATGAAAGACACTGGATTTCTCAGTTTGCAAAATATAAAGTATTTGTTCCTCCTTATGAAGAACAACAGGCAGTTGCTGAGGTTTTAAAAGCAATGGAAGATGAAATTAGGTTATTAGAAAAAGAATTTGATAAAATAAAACAAATAAAAGAAGGAGCAATGGAAGAATTGCTTATGGGTCAATTTTGTTTAACAATATAGGAGGTAAAATATGGCTACAGTTGATGCAGAAATAAAGATACAAAAGAGAGTTTTACATTGGCTAGAAGAATTAGGTTATGTAAACTTAGGCAATTTAAAAGGAAAGAAGAATACCCCTGTTAAAGAGGATTTATTGAGAAAAAACCTTAAAGAACGTGGCTATAGTGATGATGTAATCGAACGGGCGGTAAAGGAACTAGTTATAAGTACAAAAGATCAAGTAAATAGTTTATATCAAATAAATAGAGAAGTTTATACTCTTTTAAGATATGGTCTTCAAGGAGTAAAAGATAGTCAAAATAAGCGCATAACGGTTCATTACATTGCTTGGGATCATTTAGAAGAAAACGATTTTTATGTTGCAGAAGAAGTATCCGTTTTAGGAGATGACCAAAACATCGAAAAAAGGGTAGATGTTGTCATATATATAAATGGTATAGCTGTAGGCATTTTTGAATTAAAAAAATCGAGTGTAAATATTGGTAAAGGAATACGGCAACAACTAACAAACCAGAAAAAAGAAAATATTCAAAATTTCTTTAGTACCGCCCAACTTTTATTTGCAGGAAATGAATCAGAAGGTCTTTATTATGGAACCATCAAAACACCACAAAAGTATTATTTAAAATGGAAAGAAGATAAGAAGGCGATTGATGATTTATCAAAGACCATTCGTAATCTACAAGAAGAAGAAAAAAATCGTTTAAGAGATGGCATTTTATCATTTTGTCATAAAGAAAGACTTTTATCCATTCTTCATGATTTTATTATTTTTGATGCAGGTATAAAAAAGGTTCCAAGACATAATCAATATTTCGCAAATCTTGCTGCTAGAAGAAGAATCCTTGAAGGAAATGGTGGCATCATTTGGAATACACAAGGTTCTGGGAAATCATTAATTATGGTATGGTTAACAAAATGGATTATTGAAAATATAGACAATAGTCGTGTTGTAATCATTACCGATCGTGAAGAATTAGATGATCAAATAGAAAGTTTATTTATAAAAGTGGATCAAAAAGTATATAGAACCAAAAGTGGTGAAGACTTAAGAAAAGTTTTAAATAAATCAGAAGAATCGATTATTTGTTCTTTAATTCATAAATATGGTCATCATGCAGGTAAAGATGTTGATCTTGAAAAGTATAGAGAAGAGTTATTAAGAGGACTTGAACCCGGTTTTATGGCGAAAGGAAACATAATTGCTTTTATTGATGAATGTCATCGTACAAATTCTGGTAAACTACATGATGCCGTTAAAACCCTCATGCCAGAAGCTATTTTGATAGGATTTACAGGGACACCTCTACTAAAATCGGATAAGAAAACAAGTATTGAAATTTTTGGACCCTACATTCATACTTATAAATATAATGAAGGTGTAGAAGATGGCGTGATTCTAGATTTGAAATATGAAGCAAGAGATATAGATCAAGATTTATCAAGTAAAGAAAAAGTGGATTTATGGTTTGAAAGTAAAACACGTGGTTTGACCGATTATGCTAAAAATCGATTGAAACAAAGATGGGCGTCTACCAAAAAGTTATATAGTTCTAAACAAAGATTAGAGAAAATCGCACAGGATATTTTATTTGATATGGAAGTAAAACCCAGATTATCCACTGAAAGAGGGACTGCCATTTTGGTGGCAGATGGTATTTTAAATGCTTGCAGGTATTGGGAAATTTTTACAGCGAGTGGATTTACGAAATGTGCTGTTATTACTTCTTATAGTCCCAAAAAAGAGAATGTGAGAACAGCAAGTTACGATAACTCTGTGGAAAGTGAGGCAGAGTTTAAAGAAAATACTTATAAAAAAATATTAAATGGAAAAAGTGTAGAAGATTATGAACAGGAAGCAAAAAGGTTATTTAAAGAAGAACCTGCAAGTATGAAGTTACTTATTGTAGTTGAGAAGTTGCTTACTGGTTTTGATGCTCCGAGTGCTACCTATTTATATATTGATAAAATGATGAGAGATCATGATTTATTTCAAGCAATATGTCGTGTAAATAGACCAGATGGAGAAGACAAAAAATATGGTTATATCGTGGATTATATGGATTTATTTCGTAATTTACAAACGGCTATTTTTGATTATACATCAAATGCCTTTGATAAATATGATAAGGAAGATATTGAGGGCTTAATCAAGAACCGCTATGATGAAGCAAGGGCAGAAATGGAAGGGTCGCTAAAAGCTTTAAATGATTTGCTTTCAAATATCCCAGAACCAAATAGTGATGCTCATTATATAGAGTATTTCTGTAATGAAATAGAAGAACATGAAAGTGTGAATCGTAGAGATATTCTCTATAAATTGGTATCTTCTATCACTCGTAGTTTTGCTTCTTGTTGTGACAAGCTTTCTTCGAACTATGGCTATTCTGAAGAGGAGATAAATCAATTGAGAAAAAATATAGCTGATTATAATCAAATAAAATTAATGATTAAATTAGCAAGTAATGATTATATTGATTTAAAACCTTATGAGTTAGATATGCGGTATATTCTAGATACTTATATCAAAGCGGAAGATTCAAAAGTGCTCAGTAATTTAGAGGACATGACTTTAGTAGAACTTCTTATCGATAATTCTACCACGACACCAATAGAATTAGTAAATGCACTTCCAGGTAATGATACAATGAAGGCAGAAATCATTGAAAACAATATAAAATATGAAATTGTAAAAAAAAGAGATTCAAGTACAATTTACTATGATAAATTATCTAAAATGTTACAAGCCATTATTTTACGTCGTAAGATGGATAAATTAAGTTATGAGGAATATTTAAAGCAAGTGGTGGAACTGGCAAAGATGGTTGTAAAACCAGAAACAAATGAGCTCTACCCTGATGAGATAAAGTCAAGTTATAGTAAAATCGCTTTATATGATTTTCTAAATAAAGATACCGATCTTGCTATTCGATTAGATGAAGCTATCAATCAGGCAAGGCAGCCGGGTTGGAGGAACAATTATCAAAAGCAACAAAGAATAAGACAGGCAATATATAATACTCTAAAGTCCGTTTATGATTCGAAGGATGCAGTAGAAAAAACAAAAGAGATTTATGATTTAATTGAGAAAATGAAAGAATATGATGTATAAAGAAAATTGTAAATAAATATCGCGTGATATTACTATTAGAAACGAGTAAGTGAGAGGTAATAAATATGGAGAAAAGCGATAAAATGGTAGTAGGTGATTTTTCTGTCAAAATAAAAAGGAAGAAGAACTTAAAAAACTTGTATATTAAAGTCATTCCCCCAGAAGGAGATGTAGAAGTGACTGCGCCTATATCTGTTGAAGATGAAGAGATTCGCCTTTTTTTACTTAAAAGAATGTCTGAGATAATAAAGGTAAAATCAAAAATGAAAAAACAGGAACGTCAAAGTAAGAGAGAGTATGTTTCAGGCGAATCGCATTATGTATGGGGAAAATTATATCGCTTACAAGTGATTCATCAAGATGGTAAATCGAACATTGTAAAAACACCTACAAAACTTATAATGACTATACCAGAAGATACCAGTAGAGAAAGTAGAGAACGACTGATGAATAATTGGTATAGAAAAGAATTGGTTCGAGTTTTAGAAAGTGTTATCCCAAGTTGTGAAGAAAAAGCAAGGATATATGGGAATGAATATAAAATAAAGAATATGAAGACGAAGTGGGGTTCGTGTAATATTGATAAAAAAACGATATGGATTAATTTGCAACTTGCAAAGAAACCTATAGAGTGTTTAGAATATGTGCTCTTCCATGAATTGATTCATTTCATTGAGAGAAATCATACGGATATGTTTTATTCTTTAATGGAAAAATTATATCCTACTTACAGGGATGTAAAAAACAGTTTAGATACAATGCCTCTTGAATCTATGAAAAGTGGAGTGGAAAATGATAACGTTTGATGATGTATATGATATTAAAAAAAATGGAGCTTTGGTTATAGGTAGGAATCGATTAGATGATTATGCAACAAAGTTTTTAAGTAAGTATTGTAAAGAAGCTTTAGAAAGGCCCATGCCACTTCCTGTAACAGACATATTAAAGAAAATGGGACTTCATGTGCTAGAGAGATCTCTTTCTAAGAATTTAGATATTTTTGGTTGTTGTACAATGTTTGCATGTGATATTGAAGTTTTCGATGAAGATGGAGTTCACAAGGAACATTTTCAAGAAGGAAATATCATAATCGATCCCAAATCAGAAGCTCTATTTGGTGAAGGACAAAAAAGGAACACTTTACTACATGAAATGATACATTGGGAAAAAGATAAAGTTTATTTTGATATATTAAGATTAAAGAACAACTTTAACGAGGATTTCATATATTCTATAACTCCTATTATGTGCAGACAGTCACAGATATACTTTGAGCCTAACGAAAAATCAAAAACAAAAGAAAATGAAATTCGATGGCTTGAATGGCAAGCAAACAAATTAGCACCAAGAATATTAATGCCAAAAGGCATGTTTAAGAAAAAAGCGGAAGAACTTATGAATGATAAAAGTATCCAAAGTTGTGAAGAGCTTATAAAAAAATTGAGTATGTTTTTCATCGTTTCTAAATTATCAGTCAAACTTAGATTATTAGAGGTTGGTTTAGAGGAAAAAATAAATCAGTATGATGATTTTGACCTTATTTACGATGATGATTGTGTGGAAGCGTATTCAAAATTATCTGTTGTTGAAGCTTATAAATTAATAGAAAATAGTTCCTCTTTAAGACAATGGATTCATGCGAATAATTTTCTATTTGTTGAGGGTTACTTTGTTTTACCGTTTAAGGGATATATTAGAAATGATGATGGTATATTAAAACTGACAAAAAAAGCAAAGGCCAATTTAAAGAAATGTGTTCTCAATATTCGAAAAATACAATATAATGAATTCTATAAAGAGGAAATTGCTTGTGGAATTTTATATAGAGGTGAGTGTTCTACTAAAACTTTCTATATGTTTAGTCCTGAATTTCAAAATTTGCAAGTAAAGGAATTGGAAGAAGCCTATCAAGCGGCAGCTGATACAATCTTTGTAGATGATGTAGAGGAAGAAAAAGAGCTAGTTAAAATTTTAACCGATCCAGATAAAACTTTATGTGAGGTCATTACCTTTATGATGGAAAAGAAAAATTGGAATTCTCCAACGAAGTTTAATCATAAGACATTATTAAATAATGACTATTATTCTAGAATAAAAAGAAATGGCATGAATAATATGGAAAAGGAAACATTGATGGCTATTTGCGTTGGACTCGGGTTAAAATCTTATCTTGTTCAAAGATTATTTGATGAAAAATCAGTGAAAAAATTAGATCGCTATAAAGAACCTGACAGGTCATATATAAAAATATTAGACTGTTTTCCTCTAGGATTAACGATAGATGATTTTAATATTTTGCTTGAAAAAAATAAATTGCAACCGCTTGGAAGTATTATTCGATAATAAAATGAAAATAATGAAATTTATAGGATACAATAAGTCGGATTATGACCCATTTTGGGTCTATTTTTTTGTATAAATTTAAGAAACTATTGAAAGATAAGGCTTTTTTATCCGACATGATAAGTCGGGTTTGTAAAACGAATTTGTGTAATAATGTGTTTAGTGATTTTAAACATCACTAGAAAATATACGCATACACTTCATTTACGATAAGACAATAAATAGAAAAAGAAATTGGAGAATATTAGAATTTAACTTTTTTTCTTAAGATGATTTATGGGAAGGGAGGTACTGGAGTGGGAAGGATGGGTTTATGTTTAGGAAAGAAATATTGTATTGTGTGAATGTACATATTTTTATGATACATGGGTTTAAAGAGGTAAATTTGAAGTGAAAAATACGGAAGTATGATTTTTAAAGTATATAAGTCCAAAATAGAGGGGAGGGCGTCAATATGACTAAAAAGTATGGTATTGTTATCACTATAATTTATAAAAAGCTTCGATTTATAAAGTTTTCATTTACGTTTCTTAAGGAAATAAGGTGATTGCTTGATTAGCAAAGATTGAGTGTGAAGTAAGATTTAATTCTAGTGAAAGAGGGACAAGTTATTTAAATTTGTATTTTTTTTCAAAATTGATGCAAAGAAATATTGTATGATTAGGGAAAGAAGACATTTTTTGAAAAGTATTTTCGTGGGTCAGTCATAGATATAGGTTTATTGTAATTTTTCTTTAGAAAGTTTTGTGTTCTATGAATAGTCAGCATGGATTTTTTAAAATAAAACTTGGTTTTGTTTGCTGATTAGAATAATCTTATTATTGGTGATATATTCACTTATAGATAATAGGAGAGAATGGTATATTATAATCACCTAATCAATTCTTAATCATAAGATATTGCAAGGAGGGATTATATGGCAAAAATAGTGATAGATCCAGGCCATGGGGGATACCGAAAAATCCAAAAATAAAAAGAATAGCTATAAGAATGAGTAAATACAAGAAAATTAAGATGCTTTGGTAGGAAAGTGTCTTTTTTGATGGTATAATACTAGTGGAGTTGGTTTTTATGGTTCAAATAATAACTTATAATAAAAATAAGTTTCAGACTTTTGCTGATACATATAAAATATCTGAATTAGGTGAATTCGATTCATTTGATGATTATAATATTAATATTATTGATTTATCGAATGAGAGTATGTGGAGATACAGTGAAAATATTATAAATAGTATTAATGCTATTTCTGATTTTAGGACTTTATCTAAAGAATTAGATTTGATAAAAAAAACAAAGATTGTAATTGTTTTACCACAAAATGTATACTATAAATATCATTGGATTAATTATAAAAACGCATTTAATTATGCTATAAAAATTAAGGATATATTACCAAATGTTATAGATATTATTTCTAAAAATTTATTTAATATTAAAGGTTTTGAAATATCTTATAGTAAAAGTAAAACAACAATTAATGGTTGCTCATATAAATCTGATTTTAATTTTAACCAAGTTGATGGTGATATTTGTAGCAATATATCAAAATCAGATAATAGTGATAGGGCAACCTCAATAGTGTATAATAATTATGTGCTTACCACATTAGATGTATTTGAATCTGTGGAACATCTTAAAAAATTTTTGCTATCTTTAGAAATTGCAGATACAGGAAAAACTATTGCTCCTGAATGGTTTAATGAAATTGATTTCTTTAATGATAAAATTCTAAAAGAGCAAAAAATAAAGAACAATTCTGAAATACAGTTACTTTACGAAAAGAATGATGAAATAAATATAGAATTAGAAAATAATAATAAACTAAAGAGTATTTTATATACAACCGGCAATGAACTTGTAGAAGTTGTCATGAAAATACTAGATGATATGCTTGAAAACAACTCTTCAGATTTTATAGATGAAAAAAAAGAGGATTTTTTGATAATAAAGGAATCAATTACATTTGTAGGAGAAATTAAAGGAATTTCATCAGCTGTATCTAATAAAAATGTTTCTCAGTTAGATGTTCATGTCCAAAGTTATATAGACAAAGTAAATAAGAAAAAATCAAAAGAAATTGTAAAAGGACTTTTAATAATCAATCATGAAAGAACTAAAAATATTGTGGAAAGGAATCAAGTTCATCAAAATCAAATTGATTTAGCTACTCGAAATGGAGCTTTAATTATTGAGAGTACTGTTCTACTTACTTTATATGAAAAGTTTTTAGAGAAGAAATTGAATTCTCAAAATATTATTAAACTATTAACGAAAAAAGTAGGAATTTTACAAGAAAAAGATATTAAATCAACTTACTCAAATTTTAAAGACACAAAATAAAGTGTCTTTTATTATGCTTTAATTTAACAGAAAGTGAGGTAGGTATATGAATTATGGAATATTTATAAGTAAGCCAATTATGACTTTAAATGATTTGGCTCAAATTGGTTCACACAATAAAAGAGAAAAGAAGGCTTACAATTCTAATCCTGATATAAAAATAGAATTAAGTAAGAATAATATTGAAATAGTGCCTTTAGCAGACAAATATGTTAAAGGCTTTTATAATCTTACAAAGGATTATAGAAAAGAACATGAAGAAAGAATGAAAACAGAAAGAAAAGAACGACAAAAAACATTTACAGAAATGTTAAATAAGTCTAAAAGTGTTGTTGCCGATGAATTATTGTTTACAGCTACTCATAATTTCTTTGATACTATGACAACTAAGGACATTGTTGATTGGGCTAATACCTGCATGAATTTTGTCTATGAGGATTTAGGCTATAAGAAAGAGCAGGTTTTACATGCTACGATTCATTTAGATGAAGCAACACCCCATCTACATTGTGTTGTTGTTCCACTTGTAAAGAAATTTGATAAAAGAACGAGTACCGAAAGATATACTATATCTAAAAAGCAATATATTAGAGATAAAATCCATTTAAGTGAATTACAAGATGTCTACAATGTGAGATTAAGAGAAAAAGGTTACGAGTTAGAAAGAGGAATCAAGGGTAGTGATAGAAAACATATTAAAATGAAAGAATTTAAGAAAGCTACTGGTTATTATGAAGATAAAGTAAGTGCTATCAATAAAAATCTTGATAATGCTATGCAGGAGTTTGAAGAAAAAATGAAAACAACAAAAAATTCTATCATAGATAAAGAATATATAAAGGTACGAAAAGATACATTTGATAGTATGAATAATGTCATTAAAGAAACAAAGAAAGCCATTGAATTTCAACCTAAGTTAGAACAATTACTTAACGAAGTTGACAATTATACAAAAAGCCATCAAACTCTAGAAAAGGAAAATCGGAGTATACAAAGAGAAATTAAATCGTTAAAAACTAGAAATCATAATCTTTTAGAAGAAAATAAAAATTTAAAATCCTATGTTAAGATAATTTTAAAGATGATGAAACAATTTTTTAGGAAACTACTACAGATTGGTAATGAACTTACAAAAGAGGCTACTACAACAGAAATAAAAGAATATTATGATGCTAATTATTTGGAATCCAATGATGTGTATGATATTGCAAAGGAAACAACAAGAGAAGAGGAATTATTTAACTATGCTAAAGTTCCAAGCTATTTAAAATCAAGTAGAGAATCCTATAACGACAAAGAAAAACGAGATTATGAAAGAAGTTTATGAATAGGCTATTGAAGTACTGAAAAAAATGGTATAATCTAGTTGTTGAAGCTAGGAAAAACAAAACATCTATTCTTACAAAAAAGGAACTACTTTTTTTGAATTAAAAGTAATAATACGATTGAAAAGTGAGTAGTAGAAATGAATTGCTCCTGAAAGAATAGAATTTTATAAAAATATAAGGTTTCAAAAAAATAAGTACTAATAATGAGGTTGATTTGTAATGTCTAAAGTGAGGTATGATGAATGGTATTTTGATGATAATTGTGAAAGATTCATAAAAGAAATTGAATTTGTTTATGATACATATGTAAAAAGTATTAAAAACATTTATAATACTCCTGATTGTGAGGCAGATAGATATGTAAGCTATCTTGAACAAAATTTCGATGAATTGGAATCATTAAACTGTGATGATGCTATGCTAGAAATACAAAGCAGAGGACAAGAAAGATATTATTTCGTTTTAAATATGAAATATAGAAATTTAGCCATTTATATTAATTTAATCTATCAAATGCTAGAACAATTTATTATATCTCTTTGCAAATTTCAACAGAAATATCATTCTTATAATGTATATATAAATAGGTTAAGATTAAGAGATTTACATAAATGCAATTTAATGTTTAAAAAATATGATTTTGATTTTGAAAATTTAAAAGAATATAATAAGATTTATGAACTAAGACTTTTACAAAATGTGTTGAAACATTCAGATGGTGAATCAAAAGAAGAATTATTAACAATAAGACCAGATTATTTTATTGAGAAAAATTCGGTTTTAGCCATTTATAAAAATACTATTATTGATGCTACTTTAAATATTTCAGATGATGATTTGAAAGAATATGTAATTGCTATAAAAGAATTTTTAAGATAGTTTCCAAAAAAATTAATATGTAAATATAATTTCGAAACAGATAATTGAAAAAAGTGAGAAATATGTTAAATATCATACTTCTCACTTTTTTCGTTTTACAATATTGATTTTAGTACATAGTAATGTGTAGCAATATAAAGAATCATATACCAAATTTCGTTATCTAATTCATTGACAGATATAGAATAAGAAATCGAATAAGTTTTTATGTATTCTAGTTTTAAAGTCTTTGGAACTGAATGACCTTTTATATTCAACTTTTTTCTCATAAGAGAATAAGCAATATGTTCTGCATCTTCATAAACATTGGTGTATTTTTTGCAAGGGTCAAAGCATTCCATAATGTCATCAATTAGTTGTTGTGCTTGGAGGTAAATTTTGGGAACCATTTCCCATTCTTCATTGATATAAGTGCTTTGTGTTACCTCAAAATAATCCTTACAATTTAAACCTATTAATTTATCTAAATAATAATTGAGTATTCTTTCTAAAATAAGGTCAAAATAACATTGTTCTTTTTTTGCAATATTATCCTTTATTATTTGTATATCGTGATTTTTAAATTCTTCCTCTAGCTCTTTAAAGGTGATTTTTTCTACAATTTCTTTTTCTAAAAATTGAATGATTTTGTTGACTTCATTATCTAATAAATTTGTCTCTCTTAAAGTTTCCATATGTATTCCTTTCCCCCTCCAGTTTTGCCAACTTGTATATAAATTTAAGTATTGGCAAAGCTATTAATAACTTGCTCTATTTGGGCGAGTTTTAAACATATGCAAATAATATCATTTATCATGAAAATGTATATTTGTAACTTAGATAGTGAGGTGTTGGATATTCCCACTTTGAAATTAAATGACTATGAGCCTAAAGAAATTGCAAAAATCTTTAGAGAATGGTCAGAAGAAACACAAGAAGAGTTTGCTAAAAATTTAAATAAAAAAGCAAGAAGTATACAACACTATGAGGGAGGTACTAGGCAAATTACTCTCTCAACTATTCTGAAAATTGCAAAGTTATATGATATTGAAATTATTGCACGAAAAAAATAATTTCTTTTTTTATGTCTTTCTTCTTTCTCCTTTCTATTTTCTTTTTCTGTTTAAGACTAGCTGTTCCTTTTCAATTATAACACATTTGCTCGTATATTCTTCGAAATTTCAGTTCGATGGCTATAAAATGCGAAAATTAAAATAGGAATGATGTTTATGAGAAAAATGAGATTAGAAGAGTTAAGGGAAGAGAAAGAGTATAATAAAAAGGAGTTCGCGACTATTATTGGTGTGAGTGATTCAATTTATTCTAGATGGGAAAGTGGAAAAGAAATTATTCCAACAAGAAGAATATATCAAATAGCTACATATTATGGAGTCAATATTGATTATTTATTGGGATTTACCTCAAAGAGATTAACCATAAATCCAATCAAAGAAATAGATTTAAAAATTGTTTCCGAAAGAGTTAAAGAGATAAGAAATGATTTTAAGGAGACACTAAGAACATTTTCAAATAGACTAAATACTTCTAATTCTACATGGAGTGCCTATGAAACTGGAAAGGTTCTAATATTGAGTGCTTTTTTACTAGAAGTATGTGAGATAGGTAACTACTCTGCTGATTGGATACTTGGCATCTCGAATGAAAAATATCGTGAATAATAACCTATGAATTTAAAAATCTAAAAGAAGTTTCAGCACTAACTGTTTTTTACAAAAAAACTAACTCTTTAGCCGAGTTAGTAACACACTACTAAGTCGGCAGAGCCAACTTAGGTGTGCAAAGGGAAAGTTCCCTTTTGAAATCCTTTTAAGCAACATATTACAAAGTTTCACAATGTAATATTGTTGCCTTTTTATTTCACTATCGTTTCATAAAAAGAAAAAAGGACTACTACTTTCATTTGCTAAATCAAACAAAACGTAATAGCCTTTTATATGAAAAATAACCTAATTGCTAAAGTCTAACGACTAAAGCAAAAAGGTTATTTTTTTCTTTTGATAAATCAAAAGTTAGGATAAATAAAATTACTTTTCCCACTTTCATTTTTACTAACGTAAAACAAAACTTGCTAATAGAAGTCAATACCTAAATTGATATTTTTATAAAATTTCTATGAAATATTTTAGAACATGCTAACGCAGACCTATTGCTAGGTCTTTTTTAAACATTGTAAAATAAGCAATTACCAAATTTCTAATTCTTTGTATTTCTCTCTAACTTTACCATAATACATTCTTATAAATTTGTTTAAACCAGCTATTTTAGCTACTTTTTTAGCTTTACCTTCTTCTTCTTTTTTTGAGATATAATCATATAATTCATTTCCAACTTTACCACTACTTTTTATAGACTTCATAACTTCATATCCAGCTTTTCTTAAATACTTGTTTCCACGTTTAGATATATGTCTTATTGTTGCTTCAAATTGACCTGATTGATAGGGAGGAGCATCTAAGCCACCATAAGCTATGATTGAACCAGCATTTTTAAATCTTCTTATATCTCCAATCTCAGCAATTATTCTAGGTGTTAATTTATCTCCACAACCTTCCATATTTCTAACTGTATCATATTCAGGTAAAGTGCTTGCAAGTTCTTCCATTTTTGATATAATCTTATTG
>CAJTSN010000018.1:14869-27224 GCA_910578745.1 uncultured Bacilli bacterium | reverse complement strand
GAAATTTAGATATAATCTAAATTCTATTTTTGTAATTTATTGAAACCTAACTTTATTAAAAAGGCAATTAAGGCATTTGAACCTCTCTCTCTCTCATCCAAAGGAGGAAGATTATAATAAATTTTAGTTCTTGCCTCATATTCAAAATCCAATACATCTTTCGGACTTAAAATACTTTGATTTAAAACAACTTTTTTATTTTTTAATGTTGTAAAAACCTTACTATTAATAAGCATCAACTTATTCAGCTTAATCGTAGATGGTTCAATTAAATAAATGACATCATGGCATACATTTTCGACTTGCTTGCTATCATTTAAATCAAGTAAAATAACATCTTTATCCATATATTTTGCAACAACATTTCCAGCCTCTGTTTGTGTAGTGGATACCAATGAACGGTCATTAAAGTATCTAAAATCACTTTTTCCTACTTCGATTGCCACAACTGAATATGCTTTACTTAACTCATTTTTCATCATATAAGTCAAAGTTGTTGCACCAGACTGTTTCGTGATATTTTTAATACCGATAATTCGAGTACCAACTGGCTGTTGATTATAGTTTTCAACGACAATTTCTGCGCCACCTGTTTGCATATCTAATTGATGGATATGTGCTACATCACGGTATGTATTTGGATTATTATATAGATACATAATTCCTTCTACATTTTTTGTAAAATTATAGATACCGATAGAGATTAACTTCGATAGATATTCAGTAGAAGTACCTTCTGTTGAATCATCTAAAAGTAAAATCACTTTATCCATATCCAAAGATACGGATAATTTTTGAAGATTACGAATATCTCGATAATTCTTAATGGCTGTGATATCCAAAATCATTCTTTGAAAAAAGAAATTTTTGAAATTTGCAATTAAATCATCAACATCAAATTCTCCATTTAAAGTTTTTATCACATCAATATCTAAATTTTGTAACATAGCCTGATATTTATTTGATACAATTACGTTCATAGTATTCCTCCTAAAATATCAACCTAATAGACCCCCATTGTCTTTGTCTCCCCATAAACTGGAAACTCTAAAGTCACATTAATTAGTGGTATATCAAAATACATATATGTGACTACCCCATAATAAGTGCCTCGATCGTTTGCTTCATTAAATTCATAAACACAATATCTATAAGAACTGGTTCCTCTTGTTTGGTTTTTCAAACCTGCATTTTGAAATCGACCATCTGTTGGACATTTCGCATTATTTGCAATACGATAATGCATATCCCCAAGCGACTTATTAATTTCATCTTCAACCGTTCCATTAAATGTCTTATTAGTCTCTAATATATTAATAATTCTGTTTTTTGCTTTAAAAGCCCTTGTATAATTCATAGATGCCACAAAAAACAACATAATAATAGTGACAAAAAAAGCGACAATACCCAATAGATAGGCATTTCCGATTGATTCTCTCATGACCTACCTCCTAATTAGAGAACACAAAAATTGGTTCTGTTTCAGAATAAACAGGCAATTTAAAATGAACACCAAATGGCAATTCAACAAAAATATACGTTTCTATACCATAACTAAAATAACCATTTTTTTTCTCATGTTTATAAATACAATAAGCATGTTGCTTATCACTAGAATCCACTGGTGTTGCTTTTTTAGAAAACTTTTTATCGCAACCCACTGTCCCTAATCTGTAACCCAAAGAAGATAACTTCTGTGTAATTTCATTAATAGATAAATCATTATATCCCTCATACTTTTCAACAATAGAGGCAATAGAATTATTTATCTTAAAAGCTTTGTAATAACTTAAAGTAGCAGAAAGAAGAGCAAAGACCATTAGAATAAAAACACTCATAATTGCAATTGTTTGTGAAAAACTAATTCCTTGCTTCATCTAATCTACCTCCTTTTAAATATTTACATCTTCACCATTGGTCAAACATGACTTATATGGCACATCACCTGAACCATCATACTTCTTACATGCTCCGCCTTTCCAATATCCACCACAAGCTGTGCATGCAGATGATTTTCTTGTATTTGACATCATGCTTCTAACAATTAATGTTCCTACAGCTAGTACAATAGCAATCAATACAATTGTAATAACTGTCATATTTGCCTCTCCAGCAGCTTCTTTCATATTCTCACCCTCCTATCGTTAGTATAACATTTTTTTCGTATTTTAACAACTTTTTATAACATTCTTTACATTTACATTTTTATAACATTCTTTACATTTATAATGACATCATCTGCATCATAGCGATCATCAATAACATGATAACGCCACCACCCGTTGTAAACAACATCGCTCTCGTTTTGCCTTCCATCTTTGCCAAACGAGCAGCATATCTTTGTTCTCTTGATTTATTTTGTAAAGAAGAAACGTTTCTTGAAAACATAATTAACTGTTCCTGCTTATTTTCTTGTGACCCAATTCCTAAACGGTATAAAAGACGCATCATACGCATTGAATCACGAACGGGATATTCTTTAGCAAAATCCATATAAGGCTCTATAGAAGAATCACCTAACTCAATTTTTTCTACCATTCTCCTTAATCCCGGTCTAAATATTTCTGGTGCTGTATCAATACTTTTTGACATAGCAACTGGTACTGTATAGTGTTGAATTAAAATTTCTAGACCTTTTAAATAGAATGGTAACATTTGATTAATGGTCGTCAAATTCTTATTATAGTAACCTTTCAACTTTGTATAAGGAGCTTTGAAAACCACAAAACCTATGATAAAGCATAAAATGAAACTAATAAAATTAAAATTTGTTAAAGCAAATACAAAAATCAAAATGATTATAGTAAGTGCTCCATCACGTACCCTTTTTCCAAATAAAACATTTACGTCCGAATCACTAATTTCTCCATAACGAATATTTAATAAAAATTTATAGTCATCTTCCATTAAAAATCGGAAATAAGGTTCTGTATCAGCAATAAATTTTCTCGTATTAATTTTACGATTATACTCTAGAACAAATAAAAGTATAAGTGCAATAAAAATAAATTCCATTATTCAGCCCCCACATTCTCATTATAATATTTTTCCCCATTAAGCAAAAATGCAGTATTTACAATAATAATTGCATGAAGTAAGAAAAATACAAGCATATTCGTATGAATTAAATCAATATAGGTTTCTGTTGAAAGTAACATTTGTACTAACATAACCAATAAGTATAGCACGATACCAAATTGTAAAAACTTCTTATGAAATTCAGCTCTATCCAATCGATCACGATAGACATTTTCAACAAGCATATCGATATCTAAAGACATATTTTCTAAAGCATCGGCTGAATTCTTTGAACCTTCATTGGTAATTTGTAAGAAAAGTTGATGCATATTTCTTACAATAAAGAAATCATATTTATTATTCATATACTCTAAAGAAGCGTCTACCGTTCCATTTTCATATGCTAAATCAATCATAGTTTTTACATCACTTAAAACAGGATCTTCTAAAACACCTGACTCATATACGCCCTCTAAGGCTTTAACAAAAGATTGCGTTGTTCCAAACTCCATAATAACATTTGTAGTATATACTTGTATTTGTTCAAAAATGAACTCACTATATACTCTTTTACACCTTAAGTAAGTTAAGTATGGGATTACACAAACGGCAATACATGCATATAAGATTGAAATAATGATATTATAAAAATATAAGTAAGAAACTAAGAAAGCACCTACAGCAAATACAGTGGCCTGAATTACATATTGTTTTTTTGTATATTCTTGTCCTAAATCCTTTACTTTTTGCCGAATCTCTTTAAAAGAATAAGGCGCTACTTTATCATAAATACTTCCTGCATTCTTGGAGATATATTTATATACACTTCCATTACTATTAAGACGAACAGCAATAATAAGTATTGCTATAGCTGCTATTAATATAAAAATTATAAAATCCATATAT
Organism: uncultured Bacilli bacterium; assembly: GCA_910578745.1. Lineage (GTDB taxonomy): Bacteria > Bacillota_I > Bacilli_A > RF39 > UBA660 > CATOJL01. The sequence goes on along the minus strand of CAJTSN010000018.1, from coordinate 23,300 downwards.
ACCTCCTTCTATAGGTTTGCATTTGCATCAAACAATACGCCACCTTGACTAATACCAACATTAGACACTGGCATATTCTTAGGTTTGTTAAAAATTGGTGTCCCATTTGCATCAAAAGTAAACATTTGATTCTGTGGTACACTCTGCACCTGATTTTGCTGCATTTGATTCTGCACTTGTGTTGGTCCACTATTTTGTCCATACTGATATACTTGACCCATTGAATTCACATTCGACATGTTATAGTTTTGAGGAAACGTTGACATATTTCCATATCCTGTATCTGGTATATCAATTTGATCAATTCTTTGTTCTTGTAAAAGATTATTTCCTGTGGATGCAATCACTCCTGGTTTTTGTAAAAATTCATCGAAATTTTTAGGAACTGTTCTTTCTCCTTCTTCAATTAAGTTTGGATCTAAAGTAACACCTTGTGCATCTAAGTAATCAATTAAATACTGAGATGGCTTTCTTCGTACCACATTACCTGTTGTACTTTTCTTATAAATTTCATTATACTCTGCCTTATTATCTCTCGTTACGTAAAACTCTGTCACTTCAGCAATTTCACGTACAAATTTTTTGGTTATCTTATCTTGATAGCCTCGAATATAAACTCCTATCTGTACATATCTATGTATGGTTTTTAAAAACTGTTCAATATCTTGATTTGTTTCAAGCAAGGAGTACATACGGTTTGGAATACTAGATGCCTTATCCGCATGGATCGTCGACAAAATATAATGTCCTGATGAAATGGAGTTACGAACCGCTAAAACCGCTTCAGCACTACGAACTTCGGAAAGCAAAATCCACTTTGGATTCTGTCTCATACAAGTCACTAGTACATCTGAATAGGATGCAATATTGTTTGTTTTCATCGCTACAATATCTCGATGAGGGAAGATACGATCCAAATGTAATTCAAGCGTATCTTCAATTGTAATTAATTTCTCATCTTCCTTTGTATGAGCGGCTAAATATTTAACAAACTCTGTTTTACCAGAACCAGTTTCTCCACAAACAATGATGTTACAATGTCCTAAGACACATTGAATTAGAAAATCATGAATATCTAATTCTACATATTTTTGTTCTAATAACTTATCCTTTTCAAGTCGAATTTTAGCAGGAGTTTTACGAATAACACATGCAACCCCATTTTTTGCAATGGAATCATGAACAAAGTTAAGACGTAACTCTGTTCCTTCTGCATCTAGAAATGGATGTGCCATGTTGAATGTCGTCCCCATGCAGTTCGCACATTGGAAAGCAAGTTTTTCTATAAAAGCATTATTAATTCCTGGATTTTCAATTCTAAAAATACCACGAGATAATGTTTTTAACCAAATTTGTCCACCATTACTATAAGAAATATCGGTAATATCATCTTGTTCCAAATACTCTTTCAATGCCCCAAAATCAATTTGGGAAAACATTCCATCCATCATAGGATTCTATTAACTTTCTTTCTTAGGCGTTGTTGTGTTCTGGTTTGTAGTTGTATTATTTTTATCCCCAGTTGTTGTATCTGCCACATCTGTCTTAATTTCATCATTTGGAACTGTGTTTGCATTGATAAAGTTCTTTAATGTCTGAGAACTTACCATTGTTTCTCCCTCTTCTCCAGTAATAGTAACACCATGTGGAACAGGGAATAAAACGACTGAATAAGAACTCATATAACTTGCTTTTCTAAGTAAGATGTTAAGATCATCTTCTAGACCAAAGATTAAATAAGCTGGGGTTCTAGTTTCAGTTGAATTTTCAAAAACATTACGTCCTGAAGAATCTTTTACAGCTAATATTTTAACATTTTCAATTAATTTACCTACCATTAATTGTCCATTTTCATTTACAGCTTTCATATAAATATCAATGTAATTTTTAGGATACATAGAATTTCCATATGTTGTTGCAGTTGTTACAGGAAAGTTATAAGGAACTTGTCCCTCTGGTACTTCAACAAAAGCAGAATCAGGTAAATCTTCTTCTTTTACAATCGCTTCATGATAAAATAAGCTTCCAGCTGGAATCACTGTATTATAATTTGAATACTTATCGATAACCGCTTCCTTATTTCTATACACATTGGATTGTAATACAATAGGTGATACGTCGATATAATCTATCATATCTGCCGTAATTTTTGTTCTTGGTTGAATCGTCTGTGATGCCACAGGTATATTTTTAACTGGATTTACTTGTTTTTTAATTTGCATACGATATCCAAAAAACAAGATTAAGACAACGGCAAGTACACCTAAAATAGTAACCGTGTTCTTATTTGAAAAAAATCTTTTTAGTGCAATAACTAAATTATTCATATAACTCACTCATCCTTTCTAATATGGAGTTTCCAATATTGCATTAATATCATTTACTATATCAAATTCAACGAGTTCTCCTGTAACATTCGTATCTAATTTTGTTGAAATTCGTAAAACGACTTTTGGAGGAGATTCTTGAATATCATAAATATCAATAACATAATAATTTCCTAAAGAAACACTTTGTGCAAATCTACGAACAAAATTTTCAGCAAATTTTTCTCCATCAATCCGAATATTCCCTGTTGCTTTATAACTTGCCATATCAACGGCATCATACATAGCTGCTTCCGTAATTTCTTGAATTAATTCGTAGTCCTGTTCGGAGGTATTTGAAACATTTTGAAAGAAGAATATGAAAATGATTGCAATGACTCCAAATCCTATAATGTAGGATCCCCACATTGATTCTTTCATCCATGCATCACCCCCAAACATTTTGCTACAGCCGTAGAGGTTTTCGCATTACCACATAGACTCTTTGCTCCTGTGGTATCAGCACCATATTGTTCGCTATTGTCTCCATGTAAGAATTGACTTACACAACCAGCTCCTAAAAGATCATCTCCTACTGTTCTATTACATATAAGAGTTTGATTATCGTTATAACCACCTTGATCTTTTTGCTTGTTGTTATATTTTCGAATTTTCTTAATGGCAGCTGTATCTAATTCAAAATGATATAAAGGTTTCTTTTCTTTATAAATATCATTATTTTCTACTTTACGATCTCCTCTTTTTACAGTATGGATACGTGATTGAACTAACTTTTGACTATTCCAGTTAGAACCTGGATATCTACCATGTATTGCTAAATTAAATACTCCAACATCTGGCCAATCTGCTAAAGCAGTTTCATCTGCATCAATACTTGGAAAAGGATTTTTTAAATCAATTGTCCGATAAATAATCAATTGATCAAGATTACATAATCTATCTTCACAATATTTTTTCGCCTCACTCAAAGTTGCGCCTTTACTAACTCGTGCTATAACACAGCTAGTGATCTCCATTCCTTTATTTTTAACAGAATCATTAGGACAATAATGTCTTGGGTCGTTACCACCTGGTGGACAAAGTTTCGCTTCACACCATGCTTTTGTGCGTCCCTCATTTACACAAGCTGTAATCTCAATTGTAGGATCACTTTCACAGAAGTATTCACAATTCTCTTCACATTCTGGAGGTGGTGAATCTCTATCACAATATTCAAACTGTGCTTCTGCACATGTCAAATTTTCATCTGCAATGATTTGTGTAAGCATCATTCCTGCATATTTTGTTCCTGGAGGACACGTACAAGGTTTATTCGTATCTGAAGTTACTGTATAGTGACATATATAAGGATTGTCCATACTGACACCTTCTGCTCCTGCTACGAATTGTCCATTATGGCCTAATTGTATATTTTCTACTTTAAGATCATATTTCTTTCCTACTTTGTTTTTAAAAGAAGTTGGAAGATTACTAAATAGAAATTCTCCATTTTTTGATAATCCATGGGTTACATAATTACTTCCACTTGGTAAAGTCATCTCCCATTTCATCGTATCTTTATTGATATAATTATATAAACCATCAGGCAATTTATAAATAACATCTCCTGAATCAATATCAAATTTCTTATCTTCAATTAAATCGATTCTTTCATTAAAATATGTTTGTCCCTTTGATTCTATAATCCAGCCGCCACCTAAATCGTCCTTTTGTAAGACTTCATCTGGTTTCCACATTTCAACTGGTGTACTACATCCAGGACAGGAATAATTTGCTGGTTGTTCCATATCTAATGTATAAGAAGTTCCATATTCGTCGCCTTCATCTGTATAAGACATCTCAGCAGAAGTTAAAAAGTTATAGAATTGACACTCTGGCCCATTACAAGTTTTTCCAAAAATTTCAGGAACAACTGTTGCACATAAATAGATTTCATTATATAAGTCAATTGTTTTTTTCAATCTTTTTATATATGTATTATATTTATTATTCTTATCATTTAAGGCATTCTTTGCACCTTTCCAATATTCAATTGTATCATACCACCAACCAGAATTATCTGTATCTTTCTTTTCTCTAATATCTACTTCTCCATACTCACACTTTTGTACAGAAGAATTATAAGACATTGATACGCCATCTTCATCGGCTGGACAAGACGGTGTCTTGCTTCCAGTACTGCATGAACCCGTATCTTTATCATAAACTCCTGAGTTTGTACAAGAATATTCAGGTTCTTTCCTATTATCTTCTTGATATTTTTTCCAAATTTTTTCATAATTTGATTTTGCTTTTGTTTCATTATCGGCAGCCGTTTTTCTCAAGTCTTCAAAGAAATCTGGACCTTTTCCATTATTAGCTAATGCCGCCTTTATCAGTTCTTGATATGTTTTAATTTCTTTTTTACGAATATTTTCATTTGTCCAATCCAAGTAAATATATGGCTTCGCATTCCCATTTGGAATCTTTGTCAAATCAACAACTCCTGGAACATTATTGCTATTATGACCTGTTCTTCTATTATTCGCATCATCAACTTTTTTCTTAGCTTTGGTATTGTCTTCATAAGATTCTTTTAGTTTCTTTCTAAAATCTGCATACTCATCTTCTGGATACAATTCACACGAATTCCCATATGTTAGATTTGGAGCAACTTGAAGGCGACATTTCATTTGTCCATGATAGTACAAAGGAAAACGATTGCCAAATTTAGATGTATTTGTTTTTGGAGACGTTGGCCATGTAATTGCTGAACCTAAATGGATAGGGTTCGCAAGTCCTCCTGGCAAATTCGCATCTGCCTCTGTTTCTAAACAGTATAAAGAACAATATTTCCCACTTCCTATGTTCACATCTTGCTTACGCCCATTCATCGAATCATGTGCATTAATATCCTCAGCTCCAAAATACTCATTAAATGTTGATGTAGTAATTGAATTATTATCTACACAAGGTTGTAATTCTCCATTCAATGTAATCTGTATTCCATGACAAGCTGCTTCCTCACCACACTCCTCTTCTACACACTGTTCATACGTCTTTCCACCTGTAACACATTGTGTTAAATCCTTTCCTGCTTCTACCGTATCAGGAGGACATTTAAATTCTTTACATTCTATTGGAGTCTTAGTTACCACTGGCTGTTTATTTCCATTTTGCCAACAAGTAAAATCTCCTGCAGAAGAAGAACTGGCAATCGCTCTATATATATCAACCGCCGTTCCTCCTCCAGATGTCATTTGTTCTTTCTTACAAATATCACGTTGTAATGTATTGTTTTTTATTCCTTTAAAAGAACAAACAGCTTCAGCTGCTGCTTCCTCAGAGCCTCCCCATGTATAAGTCTGTGCTACAATTCTGCTTATTGAATCGCTACAACCCGAAGAAGAGCAATAATTCAAAGCCTGTTTCGAACGATTATCTGGTATAGAACATGCATCTTGCATAACCAAATCTCCGCTGTTTAAATGTTTTGTATGATCCAAACATAAAGCGGTCATGCCATCTACACTAATTGACCAATACGTGTGTGAGCCCCCATTAAATAAGGATTCTACCTTTAATTGTTTAATTCGGGATAAGGAAACTTTTCCTCGACACACTTCTTCCGCATTCACATCATTTATAAATAATCCTGTGCTCAGTAAAGGAAGCATTAAGAAAGCAAAATATTTTAAATATTTTTTTTTCATAAAAACCCACCTCCTAAAATAAATCTCTTTTTCTATTATACACATATATTATAATACCCCCGATTCCAATAATTAAAGGTAAAATAATATAATATGTTTTTCCATAAATCTCTATCAATTTTTCAATCCAAGACTTTGTATTTTCTTCCTCTTCATTTGGCCTTTCCTGTTGTAAACTCTCTCGATATTTATTCACCTGTTTTTTCCATTCATCATAGGTATATTGTGCATTTACCCACTTTTGACATAATTTATATTGTTCAATTCCCTTACATAGAGAATCAGTATAATACTTATTATAATAAGGTAAATTTACATTAAATGTATACATAGAAATATTGTCACAACCATCATCGGTTTCTACATAAATATCAAATCTATAATTTTTATTCGACTTTAAATTTGCTATTTTAAGTTCACTTTTTTTATAACTATACCAATCATTGAGGGTTGCATTTTTAATAGCAAAACCTTTTGGAATGTTGGAAAAAGTAACCGTAAATTTCACATCCCCATTTTTCTCAACCGCATCATAACTATAAGAGATATTTTTTGCCAAATCTTGATATCTTACTTTATCAACATTTTCACATAATAATGCTTTTACTGTTTTAGGACAACATACGAATAAGACAAATATGATAACTATTTTTCTACCCTTTTTCATAAAATCATCCCTTCCCCTTTATTTTAACATAACTTTCTTATTTTTTTACATTTTTTTTACTATTTTAGCCGATATGTGTAAATATAACCTCTTATATTAAAAACTAAGCTTACTTCTTCCGCTTGTAGAACCTCTTTATCTACTTCAATATAGTATTCATTTTTATTCTCGGTCTTCAGTGGATAAACTCTTTTAAAGTTTCCACTCATCACCTTTGTTTGTCCATTGATTTTATATTCCACTTGGCCATAATACTGCATAAATTTATGAATATTTGAATTCAGTGCGACATGGAGAGATTCATCTATACTTAAGGTTCCGACTAATTTTAGTAGTGTTTTTGTCGTTCTATCTCCTGTAGTCGTTTTTACATATTCATAAGAATCATAGCAATGATTTGCATCATAACAATAATTATATTGAATTTTAAATTCATTAGCAAAGGCCACAGTTTGTATATTTAAAATACTCTTTCGAAGAGGGCTATTTGAAAATTCCATATCCCCTGTTACAGCGATTGTTGTTCCCTTTCTTTCTTGTGTTAAATCAAGAGGGGTTACATCGACATGAATCTCTTTATCGTTTGTATCTTCATATTTTAAAATCATTTTTTTATTCTTTACTCCATCTGGTATTTCAAAAGCAAGTAAATAAGTTGTCCCTGTACTTTTTATTTCTTCAGAAAGATAGGTATATCCTAAATCAAGTAATCGATCTTTATATTCTTCTGTCGTATGATAGGCTTGCTCTTGAATCATAAGAGATAATCTTCCTGTTTTAAATACTTTTTTCATAGAAGTTCCATTTTTTATATTGACTCTTAAAAGGACTAGCCCTTTTCCCTCTTTTAAAACATTTCCTTCATAATCCATATTGGTATAATAACTGTTTTCAATATTTAATACAAATTCGTTTGTTCTAAAAGATTGATTCATGATAAGTTCTTCTTCATATACCCCCTGATTTAAATAAACAATATAACAAGAAATACCAATAATAATTAAAAGAAACATTGTTACAAGAAGCTTATTTTCTTTAAACATATACTTCATAAATCGTTTCATTTTACGATAATATCTTGTATATAAATGTTTATCTACTTCTAAATCTACCTCAAACTCTTCATTATCTTGTTCATCAATTTGAAGTTCATCTAAATTTTCATTAAAGTGAAAACTTTTAATATCAAAGCCAACAGCTCGTACACCTAGCCATACTAAAGACATATTTTCAAGCAAAAGGGCAAGAACTAATAAATCTCTACATAATTCTAATGTCTGTAACTCTATCAATTTTTCCTCTAATGTGACAAGCATACTATAACTATATAAAAAAATAGCTAAAACGAGAAAAAAAGAAAAAATATTAAAAATATAAAATTTAATAGGTTTCTCTTTTAATTTTAGGATAGTTAAAAGTAAGGCGGAACCACCCATCATAACTAAAACCCAAAAATACATAGAAGATGTAACATATATATGAGCAACTTGCGTTGTCAATACCCCTGTATTTGAACCGATATATTCATTAAAAAAGACAAGAATGTTACTCGTTTTATAAATTAAAAAAATACAAATTATCACTAAAAAAAAGTGTATTAGTTTAAAATGTTTTATTAAAAATGCTAGAGGTTTTCTTAGTACCATATAACTTCTCCTTATTATTCTTATATATAGTATATAACAGAAAAAATAAAAAATAAAGTTTATAAACGAAAAAAGTAGGATTTTCTACTTTTTAACGCA
>CAJTSN010000018.1:3038-14859 GCA_910578745.1 uncultured Bacilli bacterium | reverse complement strand
GTGATATAGAATAAAGGATGGAACTTGAATTTTTTTATAAGAAAAAATAAAAGACAAATCACAAGCACAGGAACGAATTTAATCGTACTTAACATAGAGAATAAATTTTCTGTATTCTCAGTTTTAAGACAAGTTACTTTAAAAGCACTGAAAAAAGCTAAAAAAATTAACCCCATGGATGCCGAATGTAATCCATAAAACATTTTCTTTGTATACTGACTATTTTTTATTTTTTCATAGGCCATACAAACGGCTAAAATCACAATAAGTGAAGGCAGGAGAATTCCAAATAAAGCACAAAAGCTTCCTAATAAATTTGCTGATATAAATCCTACATACGTTGCCATATTCATACCAAGGGGCCCTGGAGTTGCCTCCGATATAGCAATCATGTTCATAATGTCTATATTAGAAAACCACCCCGTAGAAACAGACAAATGTTCTAAAAAGGGAATGGTTGCTAAACCGCCTCCAAAAGAAAAAAAACCAATTTGAAAGAATGAAAAAAATAAACCAATATAAATCACTTTTTTCCCTCCCTTGACAAAACATATCCAACAATTCCTCCATATATAACTAAATAAATTGGTTGCATTGGAGTAAGAAGTCCCAGTATAACAACACTCAGAAATAAAATGAAAGACTTTCGATCTATAATCATTTGTTTGTATAATTTTGTAAATGTGTTGAAAATAAGAGCAACTGTAGCGAGTCGAATTCCTGCTAAGGCATGTTTAACCATTTCAAAATCGACAAATAGTTCTAGAAAAAAGGAAATAAATAAAAAGAAAAGAAAGGATGGTGTCACCATACCCAGTGTCGCAAAAATTCCCCCTTTGATTCCCCTTTTTTTATAACCGATAAAAGTTGCCACATTTATAGAGATAACACCTGGCGTACACTGTCCTATTGTAAAATAATCTAACATTTCCTCACTTGTTACTATTTTATATTTATCTACAAATAGTTTTTGTAAACGGGGAAGCATTGAATAGCCTCCTCCAAAAGTTTGTAATCCTATTCTAAAAAAGAATACATATAATTTCAATAATTCCACACAACCACCACAATAGAATTGTATCATATTTTAGAGAAAATTTCTTTTAAAATGATGAATTCCTAACATTTCCTAGTAACAATAATGGTTGAATTTCACTTTAAAATTTCTCATCTTACCATAGGTAATTTTTGTATAGGATTTCTTAATTCCTTTTACTTTTTTATCTCAAATTTTACTCATCAAAAAAGATTATTTTTATTTTGTGGAAAATTTTGTGGAATTTTGCATATTTTTATGGTAGAATAGAAAAAGAGAGAGAGGAAATTATGAAAAAAGGTATTTTAGTATTACCAATCTTAATGTTAGGATTAACAGGTTGTGGAGGTAGTGAAAAAGCTGAAAAAATCACATGTACAAATAGTACAAACGATGTAGTAAGGGGCTATTCTACTGAATCAGAATATATCATTAACTATAAAGGAAAAAATGTGGATTCTGTAGAAACGGTTGAAACCGTTACATCTGACAATGAAGAAGTTTTATCTGCTGTTGAAACACAATTAAATACAATGTATGGTAAAACAAATGAAACATATGGTGGATATACTTATAACATTGAAAATAAAGATGGAAAAGTTGTTGCTAAAGTAACAATTGACTACAATAAAATGGACTTAGATCAATACGTTAAAGATCAACCTTCACTTAAGACTTTTGTTAAAGATGGTAAAATGCAATTAGATGGCGTTAAGACTCTTTATGAAACTATGGGCGCTACTTGCAAATAATTATTTCATAAGATGTATTCAGAACTGATAGAAATATCAGTTTTTATTTCAGCATTTTTATTCCTACTAGCTGACTATATAGTCATTTCCGTTAAAAGAAAAAAGCCATTTTGGCTTTTTAATTATCTACCTTAATATCTCCACAACTATTGTCTATTTTTAAAGTGGTTTTTGCTTCACGATAATTTCGATTTATTTTTGTTTCTCCCAAACTTGTTTTCGCTTCTATATAAAGTTCATTCGTTTCTCCTATTTTTATGTCTCCAAGATGATTTTCAATTGTTGAATCCTTATTTAATAAGGCTTTCTCTACTTTTACATCTCCACAATCCTGTTTGATTTCCATGAAATTTAAAACTTCCTTAACTTTGATATCTCCATAATGATTATGAATCGTAGCATCTTGCACTTTTCCAACAGTAACATCGCCTGCCGATTCTTTCACATGAATCACATTTGCCTCTTTAATTTCAATATCTCCATAGTTGTTATTTACTTTTACCTCATTGCCACTTTGAATAGAAACATCTCCACAATCTTCTTCCACTATGATATTGGCTTGTGAAAAATTTTCGATAGAAACATCCCCATAACGATTATTCACCTCGATTTCTTTATCATAGCTAACAGGAATATAAAGTTCCACTTTATCTATTTTTTGATTAAAGCAAAATCCAAAACATTTCTTTTCTTTTAATGTAATTGCTAAATTTCCATTTTTTGTATCTACATTTACCCTATCCTTATCCCCATAAAGTCGTACTTGCACCTGCTCATTCGAAGAATTTTTTATTTCAATATTTGCAGAAGAAGCCTCAATTCTTATTCTATCAAAAACAAGATCATAGCTTTCTTCTAAAACAAGTTCCTGACTTACACTATTTCCAAAACGGAAATTAATAAAGTGTTTGTTACTTGTCAATAAAAAGATTAAAAAGGCTAAAATGACAAAAGCTAAAATGGGAAAAACAACAATTAAAGTAATAATCAAACTCCTATTTTTCATCGCCATTCCCCCTTAATAAAAATATTAATTTAATAATCTCTTCTACAAGGGCATACACAATCCAAATTAGCCAAGTAATATGCCATGCCATCGTAAAGAAACTAATGAATAGATAAATAAACACTGTAATGATAGAAGCGATTTCGATCACTTGTTTTTTTAATTTATCCTGTTTACTTTCAATGACGAGTTTTTTCTTTTCCTTATAGACAATAGCCGCATATACAATAACAAAAGTAGCTACCCCCACAAATAAGTAAAAAGACCGCCGAAGATACAATTGGATTCAATTGCATAACTGGAATGGATATCATAATCCACGCAATCGCAATAAAGTAAATTAGAATTCCTATCCCAATTCCTATTCCTTTTTTTCTTTGATTTTGAAGTTCCACTCTCTCTGGACCTTCAACACGTTCGCTTTCTTCCTTTTTCACCCCTGTTAAAAGTTCATCGGCTGATATGCCATATAAGGCACATAAAGGTGCAATTTTATCAAAATCAGGCGTACTTTGATTCGTTTCCCATTTTGAGACCGTTTGTCTTGTCACATTTAATTTTTCAGCTACTTCTTCTTGGGATAAATGTTTCTCTCTTCTTAAATCATAGAGTTTTTCCCCTAGACCCATTTTCTCTCACCTCTCATCCATTATACCTATTTTCTCTCGTTGCATTCTATCGATTTCACTTGGAAATTTGTCAACTGAGATTAACATTGAACTATTTTTCTCTTTTTTTGAACTAAAAAATACAATTTATCGAATTTAGTTTCGTCTATTTTTTTTATGTGAAATAAAATTTGTTATAAGAATCATTAAAATGATAAATACAATAAGCATACCCATATTTTGTAAAATGGGACGTATTGTATCGATATTTATCTTTTCGATTGTTTTTACGAGTTCATTTGTTTTAATGTACCAATAACTTGGAAGAAGATGAGCAATATCAAGGACAAATTTAGGAAGCCATTCCATTGGAACAAAAGCCCCACATAAGAAACTAGAACCTAAGGCTACTACATTGACAATGCCATTAATGGCATTCTTATTACTGACAATGGTTCCTATTACAAAAGCAATTGTTAATGCACAAATTGTAAATAAGAATGAATTAAAAACAATGAGAAGTCCATGGGTGCTTAGAAGAATATCTCCTAGTAATACAAAACTTAAAACGACATAGCATAACCATAAAAATAGGGCAAATAAACCATTTGAAAACAATAAAATACGATTATATTTTCGATCATTCATACTACTAATGATTGTCCTTTTTCTAATTTTTTCATTTTTAAAACTAGATAAAAGGAGACATACAATATAAACACAACCAGCTAACATACTATAGCTTAAAAAATTATAGTAGAAAACGACATTTTCAAGACGGTCTGTATCTAATGTAGAAGTTATTTCTATATTCACTTTATGATCGAATGTTTTGTTCATCTGTTCTATTATCTCTTCCTCACTAAAACCCATTTTTTGATAAATGCTAGCTACTTTTATATATTTTTCTAATAAAAGTTGCGCAAAAGAAGCTTGGTAATCTCCTGTACTTTTTACTTGTATCTCTGGAGATTTTCCATTTAATAAGTCTTGTCTAAAATTTTTTGGTATATAGATAATATAATTTATATCTCTATAAAATAGGGCATCATCTATTTGATCTTTCTCTATATTTTTAATGTTCGTATTTTTATCGAGATATTCAATGAAATGTTTTGTGAGACCTACTTCTTCATCTTCATTCATAAGAAATAAATCGGGTTTACTAGAAACAAAGTTTGTATTTTCTTCTTTGGTTTGCATATTTGAAAAACCGAAGAACACTAAAATCACACTATATAAAATGACAATGAATTTATTCTTATTTAATACTTTTAAGAATGTTTTAAATACGGTCATAAGTTTGCCTCCTTAATTGATACATAGAAAATCCAATTAAAAGTAGGGCAAAAAGAAGTAAACTTCCTACATTCATGTAAAATCTATCGAATGTATCATAATAATATAAGGAATAAAAGCCATCTGTAATCATACTTGCTGGATTTAGTTTATTTAAAATAGGTACATTTTTATCAATCACATATTTCATTGTAATTCCCATCATACCTGATAAAAAACAACCTAACATCGTAACCGCAATAATCACACTTGTTTTTAAATTGTCGTTTGCCTTTAAACAGGTAGCAATAAAAATTCCTAAAGATAAACCAGCTAAACTACCGACAAATGCTAACAAAATAATGAAAGGAAACTTATTTCCATAGTCTACTTTTAATACAAAAATCGTATATAGGAATAGAAGAAAAATTCCAAGCAATTGTGTTACAAAACTAGCACAAACACTACTTAAAATCAATTTCCCTTTAGAAGCAGGACTTATAGAAATCCGTTTTCCTGTATGACTCATATTTGGTAAAATTTGATTTATAGATGTCATTCCTAAAATTCCACCATATAAACATGCCATCGCAATTAACGTATAAAACTCTATCATCGTATAACTTAGATGACTACTAGAAATATCTTTAATAGAAACCTCTTCCTCAAAGGCATTTCGAATATCCATAGCCATTTGTTTAAAAAAGTCTTGTGTAAGATCGAATGCAATTCCTTGTTCAAGAGATTCTTGCATTCTTTTTTCGATTTTCACCTGTATTATACTTTCCATCTGAAGGATTTCTTCCATAGTTGCTTTTAAAATGGTTTGATTAATTCCACTCGTTTTTACGACAATTTTCGGTTCTTCTTCAACGAAAAGATAACCAATAATCTCATCATTTGCAAGACACCTTTCCGCTTCTTTTTTCTCTTCTACGTAAATTGTATTAAAGAGCCCTTCTTCATCACTTAAAGCCTCAAATGCTTCTTTTACTATTTGTCTATTTTCAAATGCTTCATTCTCTACAATTGCAATAGAAATTCTATCTAGTTTTTCACTATCTTCAATATTAGAAAAAGCCATATAAAAGAAAGTTCCTAATAAAATAGGAAAGGCAAAAGTCCAAAAAATAAGTATTTTATTTTTAAAAAGTATCCGAAGAGAATATATAAAATTATGCATATGAATCTCTTAACTCCTTACCTGTTAATTCTAAAAAAACATCGTTAAGCGTTGGACGTTCTGAAAATATTTTGTTATATTCAATTTTCTTTTCTCTAAAGTAATCCATTAAATCTGTCAAATTGTTTTTTCCTTTTTTATAAGTAACAACTAAAATGGAATTTTCATAACGAACGGCTTCTACATATTCCCATTTTCTAATTTCTTCAATTCTTTCTTTTTCTAAAACAATTCCTTCCACACTAATTTTTTCTTCTATACTTGATAAAGCCTTTAATTCATCGATGGTTCCACTGGCTATAACTTTTCCTTTGTCTAAAATGATAATTCGATCACACAATTGTTCCACTTCTTCCATATAATGTGTCGTATAAATGATAGTGGCTCCTTCTTCACGTAAAGTTTTAATTCCATCTAATATGTTATTTCTACTTTGTGGATCCACTGCAACCGTGGGTTCATCAAAAAAAATAAGTTTCGGTTTATGACTAATTCCACAGGCAATATTGAGTCTTCGAAGAAGACCTCCTGATAATTGTTTTGGATAATATTTTGTAAATTCTTCTAAACCTACTAATTTGATTGCATCCATCACATAGTCTTTTCTTATTTTTTTATCCTTAATATAGAGGCCACAAAAATAGTCAATGTTATCAATAACCGTTAATTCATCAAAAACTGCAACCTCTTGAAACACAACGCCTATCTCTTTTTTTATTGTATAAGCATTTGGTTTCATCTCTTTTCCAAAAATAGTAATTTTTCCTTCATCAAAATGAAGAAGGGATAAAATGCAATTGATTGTTGTTGATTTTCCACTTCCATTTGGTCCAAGTAATCCTAGTATTTCTCCTTCTAAAACAGAAAAAGACAAATGATCCACTGCTTTTTTTGTCTTATACTTTTTTGTAAGATTTTTCACTTCTATCGTCTTTTGCATACTGTCTTTCCTTTCTTTTATAACTTACTTTCTTCATCAAATCTTGGAGTTAAAATAGAATAACCATCTTTTGTTACCAAAACAGTGTGTTCATAGTGAGCAGAAGGTTTTCCATCTTGCGTTTTTACAGTCCAATTATCTTCTAAAATATAAATGGAACTTGTACCAAAATTTAACATGGGTTCAACACAAATGACCATACCCTCTTTTAAACGTGGCCCCTCTCCAGCTACACCATAGTTTGGAACTTCTGGGTCTTCATGCATTTCTCTTCCAATACCATGTCCACATAATTCTTCGACAACACCAAGATGATGTTTTTTCGCATAGGATTCTATGGCAAAAGAAATATCTCCAATATGAATTCCCGGTTTTATTTCTTTCACTCCTTCATATAATGCTTTTTCAGTATGCTCCATTAAATATTTTTTATCATCATCTATTTTCCCAACTGCATAGGTCCACGCTGCATCTCCTTGATATCCTTTATAACCTATCACCATATCAATGGTAATAATATCTCCTTCTTTTAACTTATAATTTGATGGAATCCCATGTACGACTGTATCATTTACACTTGCACATATCGCACTCGGAAAGCCTTCATATCCCTTACATGTTGGAATACCTCCTAAACTGCGAATATAATTTTCAGCAAGACGATCCAATTCTTTTGTCGTAATTCCCGGTTTAATATAGTCTTTTAAATATTGATGGGTCTTTGAAACCATTTTTCCAGCCTCTCGCATCAATTCGATTTCTCTATCACTCTTTATAGTAATCATTTTCTTATCTCCTTTTTCTGTCACTTCGATTCATTGGAACAGTATTCTACTTTCCTTCTACTTTTTAATATAGTTACGTTTTTTCTAACATAATAGGGTTCCCTTATCTCCTATTAAAATGAAGAATCCTAAAAAATTAGTCTTTTTTATCTATTTTTTTACACCTATTTCCCTATATCTTCTCTACTTTATAAAGAGACTTAAGCAATTCTTTTATTTGTTAAAATACACAAATAGGACTTAGGAAATCAAGATAGGTAACTATCTCTATATGGTAGTTTTTTAACAAGATACCTTTATTTTGATAAACCATGCTCGTTTTTTTAGTTCTTTTTTAGTTCTTTTTCAGTAATTTCTAAAAAAGGCTTTCAAATACAAATAGCAATTCTCATATCAATAATCATAATTTTTTATTTCAAATACCTCTTTAATTATATTTATTATACAATAGGAAACTCTTTTGTACCAGCTCTAAATTTATTTAAATTCTCTATTTAATAGGGCACTTTAGAAAAAGAAGTGTACTTCATTCTAAACAATACTTCTTTCTCTACTTTCTAAATAGGGCATAAAAACCTTTCCTTACATAACTATTTCTATTTTATAGAAGTTTACAATAAATTATTTCATGACATCTTTTAAAGGAACCGCCATATTTTTTAGTTCATCAAAACACTTTTTCGCCTTCTTTATTTCTTGTTTATTCATAGTCACATAGCCTCTAGAAGTTCCATCACTAGGTAAATCGACTAATAAGGCATAGTCATCAATACCAATCCAACCTTCTTTAATTATGGAAAGTAATTTTGGATTTTTGTTTACTAATTCATCGAAATCTACATAGGTTGTCATTATCTTATTACTTGCTAAATAGCGTTGAATATACTTATTTGTTTTATAATATGGAATTTTTCTCTTACTAAATAGAAATATTCTTTCCATTTCTACTCCACGATCAGCTGCATCAAAGTTACTTTGAATAAATTTTCTTTCTCTTGGATCTTCATTCCACTCATTATCCATCATCGTTGAAATGATCCACATTTTTGAACCTGACTTTGCTTCAGAGAAAAATTTATCTAAGATTCGATAAAATTTCCCCGAATCTAAATCTTCTGTTTTTGATTGTTCATCAAACGATAGATAACCTCCATCGGAAATCAAAGAACTACCATTCATATATTTATGTCTTGTCAGCATTAAATAAATATCATCTGCAATTTCTTCTGGATGGCCAAGTCGTTTCATAGGAATTTGCTCTTTTGCCTTATTAAAAGAATCATCTGTTTCCATCACTCCACCTATCCATCCTGCAACTAGCGAATTAATACGAACACCGTACATTTCTGTATAAATATTTGCAAATGTCTGTACCAAATTTACTTTGGCCGCCTGTGATGATGCATAGGCTGAAGCACCAAAGGAACCTCTATATGCTTCTATACTATTCACAATGACGACACTCGATTCAAAATTCATTTTTTTAACCAATTCACGAACGAGCAGATTTGCTGCAAATACATTTACCTTATAACTATTTTCAAATTGATCATAATCAAAATCGAGTGCATCTTCTAGTTCAAAATAAATTTCCATAAAGACAAATCCTAATATATCCCCATTGATAGAGTTCACTGCATCTAATAACGTTTTACGATTAAAATAATCAACAGGTACAAGCCTAACCTTGTCATTAATTAATTCCTTATCTATAGGACTCTCTTGTTGATAAAATCCTATTACATCGTACCCTTTATCTAATAATATTTTTGTTAATTCTTTTCCTATTTCCGAATTGATACCGGCAATAACCATCAATTTACTATTTACTTGTTGCTTTGAATACTTTGTTCTCTTATCTATTGGCTTACTTGTTTTCTCTGGTATATTCCAACGTCGCCCTGTTTTAAAAGCACCGGGTATTCTGTTGCTATTTAAAAGATTTATGATTCTTCTTTCACTAATACCCCATAAAAGAGATGCCTCTTTTACCGTTAAAAATTTCATTTTCATCACCACTTATATATTATACCGAGTTAAGAACAATGTCAATTAAAACATTCCTATTTCATAGAAGTAATATGATTAGTATATGATAATGTCTTAAGTGTTAGTATTTGAAAATGTCTCAAAAAAATATAAAATATGCCACTTGAGGTGACGAAATGAGAAAGGTTGAATTAAGAATGAACGAACAATTAAAATATGAAGTAATTAAAGAACTAGTTGATCACAGTGGAAATAAAAATAGAGCTAGTAAAAAGCTCAATTTATCCATACGGCAAATAAACCGTTTAATTAAAATTTATACGGAGAAAGGTAAATCTGGATTTGTACATGGCAACCGATCAAAGAAACCAGCAAATTCTTTAGATAAATCAATCTCCGAAGATATTATACTTCTTTATAGGAACAAATATCAAGACTTTAATTTTAGACACTTTCAGTAAAATCCTAGTATTAAAATATTTCCTTTTATTTGATGCTTTCCTAACCTTATTCCTTCATCTACTGTTGCAACAGCAAAATCCTCAATTCCCAATTCCATCAATTTTTTAGTAATAATTAAATCTCAGTGTCCATACGCATTTGCTTTTACCACTGCCATTATTCTTGTATTTTCAGAAAGTATTTTTTGTATTTCTTGTATGTTATTTTCTAAATTATCTAAACTTATCTCTATCCACGCACGATTCTTTAATAAACTAATGTTTTCCGTTTGCCACTAGCCCTTTTGCTTTTTCAAAAAAATGAGCAAATATTGTAGTTAATGTGCATACTATCAAATAGAGAATTAAGTTATTTTCAACAAGTATATTTTCTATTCCTAACATACCAGAGACAAAACGAATTGCTACTATAAATAGTGGGTGGGAAATATAAATAATTGTTGCCATACTTCTTATTCTTTTATTCGATTTCTTACTATGACTCATTAAATATGTAAATAAGAAATACATAAGAGGGATTAAAAAAATATACATACTGTCGTGTTTTTGTAAGTTATAATGATGTAAAATCATTCCTTCCATAGTCATACAAGAAAATAGTATAAATATTGATATCAAAGAGCATTTATTTTTTATTTTATACTTCTTTATTACATAACCCATATATATAAATATAGGAGTATAAAACAGTCCATTTCTTGTATATTCAAATATGTGAAATATAAATCGATAAATACTTGATAGTGTATTGTTTATACTAGTTAAACCATAATAACTATCTCCAAGCAAACCAATTAAATATAAAATGCTAATTATAGAAAAGCACCACTTTTTACTCATTTTTTTTATTAAAAAATATGTAATCCATATTCCTAATATAAGTGCAGGAAAATACCATAAATGATATAGAGTTCCGTTAATCAAAATATCTTTAACAATTTGAATAAAATTGATACTTGCAAATTTTCTCATATAAATATTTATTGGAAGATATAAAAGAATACAAAGAAAGTATATTTTTAATATCTTCTTGGTATAATCTTTAAGTATTTTTACATCATTTAATGATTTATCTAATATGTAATAACCTGTTATCATTAAAAATAACGGTACTGCAATTCTTCCCAGTATTCGAGTAAAGAAAAAATCAAATTCTGGGCTTATTTTGTCAAAAGGCGATATATGGATAGCCACTATTAAAAAAGATACAATAAATCTCCAAATATCAATATTTAATTTTTTACCCATCATTCTTCCCCATTTTCTTTCAACGATGATTCATATATTTCTATTTGTTCTTTTAATGTTCTATATCCACTAACTGGAACAATTTGTGTTTTTGATTTTATTTTATTGAGAATATAATGCAACCATTTATTTACTGTTACTTCTAATTCGATATTCTTATATTCATTATCAAATTGTACTAAATTATTTACTTGGTGTTTTAACAAATTATCTGGATTGATAAGCACTAAATAACCTTTTCCTATGTTTTCTTTTTTTAATTCAATAACACTCATTTTTCTAACCCCAATTCAATTAAACGATCAATTACCTCCTCAAAAGAAAGCCCAATTTCTTTTAGCATGCTCGGGTATCTCGGATGAGATGTGCAACCTGGTATTGTATTTACTTCATTAAAAACAATTTTTTTATCTGGATTATAAAACATATCTACTCTTGCAAAACCACTACAACCTAGAATCTTATAAATCTCTAATGCTGTTTTCTTAATATTTTCTCTTTCTGCTTTGCTGATTCTTGCAGGTAAGTGTATTTT
>CAJTSN010000018.1:0-3028 GCA_910578745.1 uncultured Bacilli bacterium | reverse complement strand
CGTTTTTAAATTATACTTTTCATAATAATCAAAGAAACCATTTTCCAATTCAATTTCATCAACTTCTCCTATAATTAAATCATTATTTCCAAGTATAGCACACCCAACTTCAAATCCATCTACATTTTCTTCAATAATTATTTTATTATCATATTTAAAAGCCTCGTCTAATGCTTGTGATAGTTCATCTATACTCTTTATTTTTGTAATTCCAAAAGATGAGCCAGCTTTTAATGGTTTTACAAATAAAGGAAACTTTAAATTTTCAATTTTATTTTTAATACTATTATAATCATTTGTGTTATCAAACAGATATGATATAGGTGACAATACCATTAGAAGCCACAAGTTCGTGCGCTAAATATTTATCCATACAAATTGCAGATGAAGTCATATCACAACCAACATATTTTATTCCAGCTAGTTCTAACATACCTTGTAATCTGCCATCTTCTCCATTTTTGCCGTGTAAAACAGGAAAAACAATGTCAATATTTATAATTTCGCTTGTATCTAATACAACAATTCCGTGACTTTTTCTATTCGTAGATATTGTTATTCTTTTAGTAAACTTGCTATCTAGCCACTTATCCCTTTCAATATTTTCTATATCTCCATTATATAAATAAAACTCACCCTCTTTTGATATTCCAATTAGTATGATTTCATATTTATTTTTGTTAATATTTTTTATAACAGATGTCGCTGATACAAGTGATACACTATATTCACTAGAATATCCACCAAATATAATTGCTATTTTGGTCTTCATCAAATTACACTTCCTTTACTTCTATTTCTTCGGGTAGTTCATATTCGATAAGCACTTTTTCTTCATATAGTTTATCTTTTTTTAAAATTTGCTTCGTTTTCTTATCAATTTCTTTTCTTACAATAGAAACACATTCATATATTTTCTCGTTTTCTTTTATGTACTTTAAATCTTCATTTTCGATTTCATAATCTACATCAGATTCTTTATCAGTTAATATCGAGCCATACATATACTTATCATCAAAAGAGATTTCTATTTGATAAACTTTATCAGTTTCATTTTTCACTTTTAAATCTAACCATCCTCCACTAATCGTAGCGTCTATTCCCTCAATAGAACTTTTATCTGGATCTGGAAAAGATTTAACCTTATGTCCGTGTCTTTCTGTTACAGTTAATGGACTCATTAAAAATATGTAATGTAACAAATTACTTAAATGACATATTCCTCCACCCTTTTTTGCAACAATTTTGCCATCAATTAAAATCAAACCCTCTTTATACTTTCCATATTTCTTACTATTTCTCGTAAGATAACAAAAAGAAAATGTTTCATTGGGATATATTAAAATATGATTCATAGTTTTGCTTGCTATTTTCAAATTATCAACTTTATTTTTTTGATAAAGAATATCGTGTCCACTATTTTCATTTATCATTAAAGTCTTTGTAGTACAAACTTTATACTTTAGTGGCTCTCCAAAATTTTTTGAATATTTATTGCTATCATATTTCATTCCTATATAATAAAATAAATTCCTTTGCCATACACGAATAGGTAATAGAAATGGGAAAAGTTGTGTTAATCTTTTTCTTGCCATAATTTTTCCTCCTTTAGTATTTAATTTCAATAAAAATAATAAGCAAAATCAATACAAAAAATTATACTGATTTATAAATGATTGTTCTTTAATTTCGTCTTATAAAAATCTTAAGATAATCTTAAATTTAATTGCACGGCAATATTACTCGAAATTTTGTTTCTACTTTATTGCTTTCAGCAGCTATTTTTCCATTATGTAATTCTACTATTTCTTTTGCAATAGCAAGTCCTAATCCACATCCACCTGTTTTCGTTCCTCTTGATGAATCAACTCTAAAAAACTTTTCAAATATTTTATTTATGTTTTCTTCAGAAATTTGTTTTCCCTTTTTGATAACTTCAATAAGTACATTATCATTCTTCTTATTAACATTGATAGTTATATCACTTTTCTCTTTACTATAACTAATAGCATTTTTAATCAGATTATTAAATACTCTGCTTAATTTATCTGGATCAGCCATAACATGAACATTTTCATCACCTATTTTGATTTTAAACTAAATACACGCATTGGTCAATAACGGTGAGAGCATTTAGTTTAATTTTTTATATATTATATGGTAAAACAAATAGGCAAGAAGGGCGCAATGTCCCTAAGGAGAAAATAGTTATATTTTTTTAACATTTCCAAAGGATACATAAATTTTAAAGAATATAAAGGCAAAATTATTCAATAAAATTATTTTTCTTACACTTACCATAAATAATCTCTCCCTTTACGAAAATCATTAGTAAGCGGAAAAAATGCCAACATTTTTGAATGCTGACATTTTTAAACTATATCCACGAATTTGTCCACGTGGTTTTTCTTGATATTACGGGTTTTTTTAAGGTTTTGTCCACCAATTCAAATTTATGTGGACAATTTGCTCATTTTTTAAATTTTTCATAAATCCTTATTTTATAAGGGGTCGTGAGGCTATTTACCACAACAGTTCTTGTACTTTTTGCCACTTCCACATGTTGAAGCAAATTCAGTATATATAGTATTTATAGTATTTACTATATTACTGTTATTTCAAAGAATAATGGATTCCGGAACATTAGTATTTACGGTATTTATAGTATTATATTTACTATGAATATTTTCTAATCTGCAAACATTTTGCAAACATTGTTTGCATCCATTCACTCACTAAAATTATATCACAATCATTGTAATATTTAAATATTTTATCAATTAGTTACTAAAGCGAATTCTTCTACTGTCATTCTATTGATAATAGCATCACATATTTCTATAATATAATTTGGAACAATATTATATGCATATGGATCTAACTGAAATATGTATGTATTTTCTATATGAAATTCTTCATTTATGAATTCTTCTAATACAGGATTAACATTAGGTAAGCCAAACGTTTTCAATATAATTCTAAATATTTCTGTTTTCTCATAATTATTAATAGTTTCTAAGTATAATTG
>CAJTSN010000017.1:10668-27615 GCA_910578745.1 uncultured Bacilli bacterium | reverse complement strand
TGGGGATTAAATGGATAATGAAATAATTATTAAACCTCTAACACGAGAACAACAATTAGAATGGGAAGTACAATTTTTAAAAGAGTTAAAAGAAGAAATAATTGAACAGTTGGAAGAAGCAGAAAAAGAGTTGGTGAAGGTTAAACAAAAGAAAGAATAAAACGATCATGGTTGAAGAGCTGTTAAAAGTAATGGATATACTTGCATCGCAAGAAAGAATCCAAAAATTATTAAAGGAATACCAATACGCTAGACCTTTAAGAAAATATGAGATATGGGGGATTTTAAATAGATTAGAAATAGAGGTGGAAAATAAATGATTAGGAATTTCTTTTGTTGTTTCTTAAGAAAAACAAATAAAGCTGAACAAGTAGACACTCTTAAAAAGAAATGTTATTGCAAAATATGTGGAGAAGAATTAGAACTTATTAAAGAAAATAAGTATATTATTCAAGAAAATAAAGGCATGTATGGTATAACAACAGGAACTAAGAAGTTTGAATGTTTTGATTGTCCACATTGTGGTTGTCAAAATATATTAAATATAAGGGAAGGATAAAGTAGGAGGTAAATAGTTAATGAAAGAAGAAGTAAAAGATGAGATAGTAAAAAAGGTATTGGAGGAATTAAAAAGTAGGAAATTGTTAAAGAATCCTAAGTCATCTTATAAAAGTACAGAGAAAATATTATATAGTTTAAAAGTATTACCTGATGCTATAAAGCTAATAGACGAAGAAATAGAAAAGTTAGAAGAAGAAGCAAAAGGCATTCCTAAAGCTCCAGCTAAGTCAAACACTCTTGTTTTAAACGAGAGGAACGCTACTTATATCTATGGTGATGAAACACTTGAAACTAGAATATGTGAATTAAAACAGATATCAATAAAAGCTCAATCACAGGTAAGATTAGTTAAAAGAGCCTTAATGAAGATTGCAGATAATAAGTGGTATAAAATTATTCCAATGTATTATTTTAAAGAAATGACTATAGAAGAAATAGCTGAGAAGTTAGATTGTTCAGTAGGTACAATAAGTATGAATAAGAAAGAGATCATAAATAAATTAAAGGTATATATATTTCCAGATACTTTTATGAATGAATTATAAAAATTGAAAAATGGCTGAAAAAGTGCTGTATGGACTACTAAAAATATAGTGATATAATATAGTAAAATGAAATAATTATGATGAATGGAATACTATCATAATTATTTTTGTTTGTTTAAATATGGGTGGTAATCTAAAGGCAGGATTCCGTCGGTGGTATTAGTGTAAATTAAGCA
The DNA here is from genome assembly GCA_910578745.1 of uncultured Bacilli bacterium. Taxonomy (GTDB): domain Bacteria; phylum Bacillota_I; class Bacilli_A; order RF39; family UBA660; genus CATOJL01. The sequence goes on along the minus strand of CAJTSN010000017.1, from coordinate 26,333 downwards.
CTCCGAGGGCTGTATAGAGTTCGATTCTCTATTCACCCGTCCTTTTTGTTCTTTTTACTCGTTGATGTTATCAACAAAAAAAGAGCGGAGCTAGGTGATAGCTCCTTTTATTTATGATTAAAAAGTGGGTGATATTATTCTTGAAGCATTTATAGAGATTTTATTCTTATTAGGAATGACTATATTTTGTGGAGAAGTAATTGCACTCAATTATATAGATGAAACAACAGAATGGCTCAATAAGAGAAATGACAAGGAGAAGTGGTCTATGAAAGAAAAGAATACAATGTGGTTGTGTATGAGATATAGCGGTAGTTGTAAGCTATGTCCTAGAAATAAAAAGTGTGATGAAGAAATAGAAAAAGAAAGGTTGGTTGTTATATATGATAAAGTCGATAAGAGAAAAAGAACAGCTAGTAAAAATTATAAAGGAACTAGCAAAAGATTTAGACGAAAGAGCCGAAGATATAGCTAATGATTGGAATAAGAGAGTTAGAAGTATTGAGATAAATACTGAAATCAAAGTAGATAAGATTAAAGAATGGAAAGTCACTAAAAATTATGGAGTTATAGTTCTTAATGATGAATTAGTAAAATCTATCGAAGATAACTTAAATGACCGAAATGACACCCCTCCTTCTTTGGGTGTTATGGCTGAGATAGTAGCACCAGTTAAAACTAATCCAGTTGAAGAAATAGCAAAAACCATAAATAATTCTATAATAGTAGATCCGTTAAGTATAGGAATAGATTATAGAAATGGATTAAGTAAGCCATCAATGTTTGGGAGTGATGGGTAATGCTAACACCTAAAAGAGAAAAGTTTGTACAAAACCTAGTTAAAGGAATGAGTCAAAGAGAAGCTTATAAGAACTCTTTTAATGCCAAAAATATGAAAGATACTACTATAGATAAGAAAGCCTCCGAATTATTCAAAAAGGAGGAGATTAGGGGTAGATATGATGAATTAGTCAAAAGACTAGAAGATACTACCATAATGGACGCTAAAGAGCGTATGAAGTGGCTAAGTAAAGTTATTAAAGGTGATGTAAAAGAAAAATATACATATTGGGATAATGGTGAGAAATATGATGGTGAAAAAGAGGCGGATTTAACTACTAAAATAAAAGCTATGGATACATTAAATAAGATGGACGGTGTATATGTTACGAAAGTTCAAGATATTACTCCTCCAGTTATCAATATTAAAAGACCAAAGAAATGAATCCATATAATGTAATTGCTCCACATTTTTACGATTTATTAGATGATGTATTAGACAATAAACATACCCATTATTGGCTGAAAGGTGGAAGAGGTAGTACAAAATCAAGTTTTATAGGTATAGTAATACCTTTACTTATGATGATAGATTCACAAAATAGTATTCATTCTAACGCTGTGGCGCTTAGAAAAGTAGGAGATACACTTAGTGATAGTGTCTATGCTCAAATACTATGGGGAATTGAAATGCTAGGAGTATCAGCTTATTGGGAAGCTAAAGTAAGTCCATTAAAGTTGATATATACACCAACAGGACAAGAGATAAAATTTAAAAGTGCAAATAATAAGGACGAACATAGAAAAATAAAATCAACAAAATTTAAAAAGGGATTTTGTAAATATGTGTGGTATGAAGAGTTAGACGAATTTTTTGGAATGCCTGAGATAAGAAGTATAAATCAATCTTTATTAAGAGGTGGTACAGGATATGAAGCATTCTATTCTTATAATCCTCCTAAGATGTTATCTAGTTGGGTAAATGGCGAATCAATCGTGGAAAGGAAGGATAGGTTAGTACATTCTAGTACATACCTAGATGTACCTCCTAAGTGGTTAGGTGAGGAGTTCTTTGTAGAAGCTAATACATTAAAAGAACAAGATGAAATGGCTTATAGAAATGAATATTTAGGAGAAGCTACAGGAACAGGAGGAGCTGTATTTGCTAATATTACATTAAGAAAAATAACTGATGAAGAGATTAGACACTTTGATAATATAGCCGATGGAATTGACTTTGGTTTTGCTGTTGACCCAGCTTGTTATGGGCAAAACCATTATGACAAGACGAGAAAGCGTCTTTTTATTTTTAATGAAATATATCAAGTAAATATGTCTAATAGGAAATTGTGGGAAGCAATAATAAAAATAAAAATTGGTAGTTCATACATAACCGCCGATAGTGCTGAGCCTAAGAGTATAGCTGAATTAAACTCTTACGGAACACTTAGGGTATTAGGGGCAAAGAAAGGTCCTGATAGTGTTGATTATGGGATTAAATGGTTGCAAGATTTATTTGAAATTATAATTGATCCTGAGAGATGCCCTAATACAGCCAGAGAGTTCAAAAGTTATGAATATGAAAAAGATAAATACGGAAATTTTATAAGTAAATTTCCTGATATGAATAACCATACAATCGACTTAACTAGATATTCTAGGGAAAGTGATATGAAAAATACAAAATGGGAATTAAGCAATAGGAGAGTGGTATAATGAAAAGTTTTATAGTTTTAACTGATAATAGTGAAAAATATATAAAAAATGTGTTAAGCAGTTTATTACCATTAGAAAAAGATGCAGAGTTAATTATCTTTGATAATCACTCTATCGATAATACTGTACCCAATATTATAAGTACGATGGGCGTTTTATGGATTGATAAAGATAATAGATATAAGTTCTATATCAATAAAAAAAAAGAAGATTTGGAAGTTGTAAAAAATAAGGCGTTGTCTATAGCAAGAGGGACGCCTTTTATTATTGATAAGAAAGAAAAATTTGATATAAGTGAGGTGATAGGGAATGTTAAGAATCAGTAATATAGATACGATAACTGATAAAAATAATATTAGTGAAACAATACCTAAGTTAATGAAAAAAGTAAATCCTATTCTAGAGAAAAGAAGAAAATTACATGAGATATACTCTAGGAAAGCTGATGATAAAACTTTAATGTTTAGCGGTGAATCTACTAAGACTGTTATTAGTTATGAGAAGTTTTTAACTGATATATCATCTGGTTATTTGAGTGGTAAACCAATATACTCAGTAGCAACAACTACAGATAAAGAAAAACAAAAACTATTAAATGAAGTCTTAGATAAAGAAATACCTGCTGAAAAATATAAAGAAGAAATGGAAATCATTATTGATTATATAGTTAGCTTTAATGATGATGAAACCGAACATCACGATTTAGTTCATGACATATTAGAACTTACAAGTTGTTATGAAGTCCTATACGAAAATGATAATAATGAGATTGTATATTCAAGATATAGCTCACTTAATACGGTGGCTATATGGGATTATAGTATTCCAGCTAATTTATTAGCCTTAGTAAGAGTATGGGAAGAAAAAGACATAAATGAAAAAATTATAAGAAAATGTGAAATAACTGATAAGCTTGGAACAAAAACTTATTCAATGACTGAACAGTATAAAGAGGTAAATGAAGATGATAACCAAAATCATAATTGGGGAGATGTTCCAGCTATAGCAGTTGAAACCAACTTTGCTATATTTGAACCCTGTGAAGATGTTATAGAAGCGCATGAGCAACTAATACAAAATATTAGAAACACATTCCAATATAACGATAGTGATTGTAAAATGAAATTTAGCAATTATATGACAGAGAATCCTTTAATGATTAGTGAGTTCGTTAAAGATGAAGTGACTGGTCAAGAAAAAGAAATTAAAAAAATAAATCCAGCTAGAATAGAAGAAGATGAATATATATTAAAGGCTAGGACATTGTATGTTGGCGAAAATGGTAATGTTGAGTGGATAACCAAACCACTTGATAGCAACGGAGCTGTTGAGGTGTTAAAAGTATATACTAATTTAATGTTCCAACTAGCTGGTATTCCTAACACTAATGATTTGGCGTTTAATAGTGCTGATTTAAACGCAAGTGCTATAGATAGAAAATTTTATATTATGAATATGATGACCGCTAATATAATTAGTGAATTAAAGAAAGCATATCAAAGAAGATTTGAATTGATATTTGGAAGAATTAATTTAAAGAAAAATACTAATTATGATTTTAGAGATATTGATATAGAACTTCCTAAAAATTTACCTGCTAATGATGATGAAAAAATTGATAGTATATTAAAATTGCAAAACATTTTATCTGAGCAAACTATAACTGAAAAATTAGGCTATAACTATTTAGACGAAAAGAACAAAAAAGATAGTGAAGCCGAAGATAACATGATGAAAAACATTGAGCGTATTCAAATGTTAGGTGATGAAGTTGATGTGCAAAAAGAAACTAAAGAAGAAAATGATGAAAAGGAGATAAAGAAAGAACTTGAAGAAGAGTAGGTGATCAAATGTCCAATGAAGAAATATTGAATAAAAGATGGAATATGACCGATAAAATATTGGATAATAGTATAAAACATTTTAAGTTAATAGGGGTTAATACAATAGATGATATTGTAGAGATGATAAATTCATTAGACATAACTTATAATGACTTAAATAAGCCTATTTCTAAAGCTGATAAAAGAAAACTAGATAAGAATATCAAAGAATGGAAAAAATCAAAATTATTCAATGGATATTTCGCTTATCTGGTGACATCTAAAAGTAAATATACATATGCTGATTTAATAGAAATCTTGTTATATTGGATATATATAGTTCAAGAAAAAGAATTTGATGAGCTAAGTAAGTTAATATTTATTGAAGTTGTTGATGATATATATAGCCAAGCTTTAGATGAAATACCAATAAAACCTAAAAAAGAATTCTCATTGACTTGGGAATTTATATTGGGTTTTCTTTGGATTCCTATTTATAATAAAAGTTGGAAAGAATATCTTAAACTTTTAACTATGACTAATCAGCAAGAAATGTATAAATTAGTTATAGGGAATTTACAGCAAGATAGACCTATAAAAGAAACTGATTTAAAAGAACTAACTAGGAAACAAATTAATAGGATTATTTCTATCAATGATAGCAAATATAGTGGTGTATTAAGTGATACTTGCCGATTATTAGGTAATAAGATATATACTGAACCTTTTAAAGAAGAAAAAAAATTGCAAGTTAGGTTTATTGCAGAAATGGATGAGAAAACTACTAAAATGTGCGAAGGCATGAACAATATGCTTTTTTTTGTTAATGATTGGAATAAATTTTATAGATATAGTGATTTAGATAAAAAAGATGTTTTATATACAGTAAAAGGATTAGAGTTAGGAGTGAATTTACCACCAATAAACAATCATTTTCATTGGTGTAGAAGTACTATTACATATTTAATTGATAGAGATATTCGAAAAAAATATAAAGACATTACTAAGGAATGGTTACAAAAGAATAATAAACATTATGATGTAAGTATGCTTAATAATGTTTTTAATTACAATGGCGTGAAATATAAAATTGATAATCATAATGTTAAATATGAATTAAAAAAAGGAGAAGAGAAATTCGCTTATTGGTTAGCTAATAACTCTAGTAAAAAAGTAACATTATTACCTAAAATCAATAACCCAGAAAGGATTTCTACTCCTGATTATTTAATTGATAATGAATATTTTGACTATAAATATACCACTGGATCAAGTAGTCAATTGCTATATCACAATTTATATGATAAGCAAGAGCAATCTTCTAATTTTATTATAGAAATAACAAGTGATGCAATCGATTGGACAGAGATATATGAACAAGTGGAATATGTTTATAGACGTTTATCTTGGGTCAAAAAAATAGGAATTAAGAAAGAAGAAAAATTTATTCTGTTTGAAAGGCAATAAAAAAAGAAGTGACACGTGCTGAATAGGTCAGCGCGACCACCTCTTACTAATTAAGATTATACATTATTTCGGAAAATATGTCAAATTTCCGATAGTATCTAGTGATAGCATAATTTGGTGGTGCACTAGTTTTGAAAACTAGAGGTTGTAGGTTCGAATCCTACTTACTAGACCATTTGTGCCTGTATAGGCGTCATAATGATAGAAATATCGTTTTTTGTGTTTGGAATAATTCCCCGTGACGAATTAGAGTGATTATCTTAAATAATTGTTTGGATATTTTCTATCCGTGAAAGAAAAGGAGGGTTATCAATGGAAGATGATAACAAAAGTGTGGTTAGTCCAGCCGAGAGTGGACAAGTAGCAGAGGACACTACTCAAAAAAGTTCAGTAAGTGAGGAAACACCAAAAGAAAAGATGTTTTCTCGAAGTGAAGTAAACAAAATGCTTAGTGCCGAGAGAAACAAAATCAAAGATGAGCTACTTCAAGAATACGAATCTAAGAAAACTGAAGCTGAAAAATTAGCTAAGATGGATGCTGAACAAAAGTTAAACTACGAATTGGACTTAAAAACAAAGGAAAATGAAGCTTTAACAAACGAATTAAATTCATTAAAGCTTAAAACACAGGCAAACACTTATGCAAATGAAAAAGGACTTCCCATAGGTTATATAGAAGACTGGGATTTTGCAAAAGAAACAGCTGACAGTGTAAAAGAAAAAATTGATAAGTTAGTCAAAATTAGAAGTGCTGACTTAGATGGTTATTTGAAAGATAAATTAAAACAACCATCACCAAAAGCTGTAGATGATAGCAAAAAATCATCAGACCCATATATAGAAGGTTTTAAAAACTATATGAAAAGTTCAAGGAAATAAAAAATAGGAGAGTGATATTATGGCTATAAATTTAGCAACTAAATTTAGTCCTGTAGTAGATGAAGCTTTTGAGGAACAAAGCAAAGCCTCTATAGTAGTTAATAGTGATTATGATTTTATAGGTTCTAAGTCTATCAAAATTTACTCAGTTGGAACAGCTGAAATGAATGATTATGGTAGAAATACCGATGGAACAGCTCGTTATGGTACAGTCAAGGATTTATCAACTGAAATTCAAGAAGTAGCAATGGAAAAAGATAGAAGTTTTACATTTGCTATTGATAAAATGGACGAAGATGAAACTCTTGGTGCTTTAAACGCAGGTACAGCTTTAGCAAGACAAATAAACGAAGTTGTTATTCCTGAAAGTGATAAGTATGTTTACGGAAAAATGGTTGAGAACGCAGGTACATCAGTAGTTGAAACTATTGATAATACTAATGCTTACGATTCATTAGCAACAGCAAACGCTGTACAAGATGAAGCTAGTGTACCTGAACAAGGAAGAGTTTGTGTTGGTAATCCTAATTACATCAAAAACTTAAAAGCTGATGAAAGAGCTGTCTTAGATAGTGAAATCGGTCAAAATTTAAGAATCAAAGGTGTAATTGGTGAAATGGACGGAACAAATATTCAAAAAGTTCCATCAAGATTATTACCAGCTAAAGTAAATTACATTTTAGCTCACCCAGTAGCTACGACATTTGCTGTTAAATTAGCGGATTATAAAATTCACGAAGACGCTCCAGGTGTAAGTGGCTCATTAGTTGAGGGTCGTGTATATTACACAGCATTTGTTAGAAATAACAAAAAATCAGCTATTTATGTTTCAAGAAGTGAAGCCGTAGCTGAATAATTTTAATGAGTAGGAGGGATAAAATGGAAAAATTCAAAGATAAAAAAACAGGTGCTATTTATACTATAAATGATTCATCAGTTTTGAATTATTTTACTAATAATTCTAATTATGAAAAACTTGGTGAAAAAAATAGTAAAAAGAAAACTACTACTAAGGAAGAAAAAATTACCGAAGAAGTAGAACAACCTGAAAATACCGAAGAAGTAGAACAACCTGAAAATACCGAAGAAGTAGAACAAACTACTCCCGAGGCTGAATAATAATAGAATTGGAGGGTAATAGAATGAATGAAAAAGATAAAGCTAATATGCTTGAAAGATTAAAAAGTGATATTAGTGTCAATTTCAAAGTTGGAGATGATAGTGTATTATCAGGATTCATAGATGATTATATTTCTATTGCCTCCGACAATTCTAATCGTCGAAAAGACGATATTAAATTATATCCGTATGTTTATAATGCTGTTAAAGAAGTATATCAAAGACGAGGTGATGAGGGGAGCTCTAGCTCTACTGAGGGTAGTCAATCAACTTCTTATGTTGATATAGAAGAAAAACTAGCTAAAGATGTAAGAAGTATAAGGATATTTAGAGTATGAGAATTAAAAACTTATCTCAAGTATACATTTATGAACCTGCTAAAAAACTAATAAAAGGTGAGTATATCACTAATTGGATTTTTAAAGGTGAAGATTGGCTAAATGCTCAACAAGATATAGATGAATTAAACCGCAATAGCGCTGGCGAAATTGATTATGAAATCATTAAACTTCGTATTGATAGAGAAGTAAATATAAACAAAGGTGATGGAATATCTTTTAGTCCTTTAGAATTAGATGAAAATAAAAAGATTATCAATGATGGTAAACCTGATTATATAGTTGAAAATAAGCCAAAGATAGGTAAAACTACACTTTATACTTTAGTGACTAACAATGGAGAATAACTATGATTGATATTAGTTGGAATAAAGAAAATCTTAAAAGTTTTGAAAAGAAGATGGAAGCACTTATAAAAGAATTGCCTGAAACAGCTAAATTAGGTGTTAATGACGCTTTGAAAAACACGCAAGAAAAAGCTTTGAAAAATAAGCGTGGTTCTAAAAATGATAAAATGATTCCTACAGAAATAATTTTGTACAATAAAAATAAAATTATCGGAAGAATCTATACTGATAAAAATTTATTTTCCTATGCTCCTTTTTTAGAGTTTGGAACTGGAAACAAGGCAGATGGAACTTTGCCACACATTGGTAAAACAAAAATGTTTCATAGATCTGGTATGCAATGTTGGTATGCTCCTGCAGATAAAATTAAAAAAGTATATAGTGATGAAGCTTATATGGATCTATTCGGAGAAGTAATACCTATGAATGCATACTTCAATGGAAAAAAGTATGCTCTAGTATTTGCTACTAAACCATATCCGTTTATGCGTCCAGCGTCGTTTTCCTCTCGTCAAGAAAATGCTGATTTAGTAAATGAAAGAATAGGAAAATTATTGATGGAGGTATTGAAATGATAGAGTTTAGGGTAAGTGAGTTTTATGATATGGTTATATCCATATTAGAAACAATATTAAAAGAAGTAGTGAGTGAAAACCCTAATGGAACGGCTGTATTTCCGTGTATAGTAGCTCAAACTCCTATGAGGCTTGACGAAGTAAACGGAGAAGATATACCAATTCTATCAAGATTCTCAATAACCTGTGAGGCGTGGACTAAAAGAAAGTCATCTAGTATAGAACTTGCTGATGAAATAGATAGTAAATTAAGAGGATATAATTTTACGAGAACAGGAACACCTATAGACCTCTATGACGAAAACACAAAGTGTCATCGTTACGGGGGAAGCTATGAGGTGTTTTATAATGCTCTCACAAATAGTTTAGAGAGAATTAAATAGAAAGGAAAATTAAAATATGAAATTACAATTACAATTATTTGCTACTCCTAAAACGGGAACCTTAACTAAAATTTATATTAGCGAAAAAGAATATCCAACCGAAGAAGAGTTGGATTTAATTATGTACACTGAGGAAATTCCAGCGATTGAAGACCCAGCGGAAGCTACTTCATATCAAACTACTGATATGGACGGAGAGGAACAAAGTAAAGGTAGTAAGAAAGCTACCACTCCAGCTATTCCAGTTCTTTATAAGAGTGAACAACACGACGGTTTAAAAGAAAAAGCTGATAGTAATAAAAGTTTTTACTTCTTTATTCGTTATCCTCAATCTACTTGTGCTGATGGAGAAGAACCTTTAGTTAAATCTTTCTCTGCTCAAATGGACCTAACAGGAGATACTATTACAGCTGGAGATATTATTAAAGATACTCTAACTCTATATAGAAACTCTAGTGTAAGAGAATCACACGGGTTACCAACAGCACCAGTTGGAAATTAGGAGGTAATAATTTATGGCTAAGTTTAGAGAAAAGAAAACGGGGCGTGTTTGGGATATTACTAATTCGGAACATCTTAAACATTTTCGTGCTAATCCTAGATTTGAAGAAATCAAAGAGGCAAAAAAAGAAGCAAAAGAAAATAAAAAGGTAGAGGATACTACCAAAGATAAAAAGTAAAAGGAAAGAGGTTTTATTATGATTTTAAAAGTAAAAGACAAAGAATATTCATTTACAGCTACTATGAAAAAAATAGTAGGAATGAATAAAAAGTTAAATGTAAAAAATTTAAGAGATGCTTTTTTTAAAGCGTTAAACAATGTTGACTTTGAGTTTTTAGCTGATTTTCTTATGGAGTTCGCTGATAATGACGTTCAGAAAGGGTTAAGTGGAGATTATAATAGAGTTTACGATTTAATGGAAGCGTGGGTAAATGAAGCTACTGAGGAAGAGCCAAGAAGCTATGAAGATATTTATAAGCTATTAGCTGAGGAGATAAATGATAAAAGTTTTTTCGGCAAAAAGATGACGAAGGAGGAGTTAGAAACTCAAATGAACAATCCACTAGCCGACTTCGACATCAACCAAGTAATTACCAACACAGCAGAAAAAGTGATGGGAGAAGTAGTAGCGGAAGAGTTCAAAGGGTACAAAGGTTAGACTGGATAGATTTAATCTATAAGTTAGAACCTTTGGCTTATCGTTTTGGAATGAAACCTCAAGAGTTTTGGAATTCTACCTATAGAGATACAAAACTTTATGTAGAATCTCGTTCTCTCCAATTAGAAGATGAGGAAAAGAATAATATTTGGTTAATGGAAAACTTAGGAAATAAGTTAATCGGTGCAGGAATGACTGCTAAAAATCCTAAAAACCTAAATTTAGTTAAAGAAATTTATAAGGATTTATTTAAAGAAGAGTTAGCTAAATTGAATGTTTATGAACGAAAAGCTAGTGAGGGGGAAGATTTAGTCAATTTGATGTTAGAGTTGACAGAAGAGTTGAGGCAAGAAACGAGTAAAGAGGATAAATAAGGAATCACTGAAAAGAAAAAGAGGTGATGACTTATTACAATAGAAGAGCTAGAAATAATTATAAAGGCTAATATTACTGATGCTATGAGTGGTATTAAGAAGATAACTGATGAAGTTAAATCAGCTGTAGCTAAGAGTGTTGAACCTATGAAAAATTTAACCACTCAAGCAAAGAGTATGGCTAGTCAAAGTGCTTCAAGTGTATCTCAAATGAAAGTCCAAATGAAGAGTTATACATCTTCTATTCAAGAAACCACTAAGCAACAAGAATATTTGATGACTAAAATAGAGGATTTAAAAAATTCATTAGCAAAAGCTGATATGGGATTTGAAGTTGGAGATACGATGAAGATTGAGGCTGATATTGAAAAACTTGAAAATCGACTAAGAAAATTACGAAATCAGGGTCAAAGTGCAGGTGTTGGAACTTCTAATGCTTTTGATAAAATAAAAACTAAAGTTAAAGTGACTAGAAGTCAAATAGCTAGTTTGAGTAGTAATTTTAAGAATATATTATCACATAGCAAAAATTTGAGTAAAAGTTTCACATCTACCTTTAATAATGGAATAAAATCTATTAAAAAATTTGCTTTAGGACTATTAAGCGTTAGAACAGCGTTTAGTATGATTAGTAAAGCTATGCAATCATATTTAAGCTATGATACACAATTATCTAATTCTATTCAAAATTGTTGGAATGTACTAGGAAGTCTACTGGCACCTGTTTTAGAATATATAGTTAATTTATTCTCAAAAGCTGTAAGCTATGTAAATGCTTTTGTACAAGCTCTCACAGGAATCAATCTTGTAGCTAGAGCGAATGCTAAGGCAATTGATAATCAAGCTAAATCAACAAAAAAATTGAATGATACACAGTCTAGCTTAGATGAATTTCACACTATCAATAAAGATAGTAGTTCAGGTGGTAGTGATAAAAAACTGATTACAGTAGAACCTATTGATTTAAGTAAACTTGATTTTCTTTTTGACTGGATAGAAAAGGCTAAAAAAGTATTGGCAACTTTATTTGACCCAATAAAACAAGCTTGGGGTAATAAGGGACAAGCTTTTATTAAGAGTTTAAAAAAGGCTTTTGAAGGAATAAAGAAACTAGGAGTGTCAGTATTCACTTCTATTTTTAATGTTTGGACTAATGGAACGGGTCAAAAAATAGTTGAAAATTTTATGCAAATATTTACTAACATGCTTAATATTGTAGGAGAATTAGGAAAAGCTTTTTCTATAGCATGGCAAAATGTTGGAAGTGGAACATCCATTATTCAATCCATAGCAAATATATTTATAGCAATTCAAAATATTGTTGATAGTATATCTTTATCTTTATTAAGTTGGGTTATGAGTGATGATTTTCAAAATGCATTAAATACAGTTTTTATAATTATGTCTGATTTATTTAGATATGTGCAAGATGTTATTTCTTGGATAGCTGAAATGTATGAAACATATTTAGCACCTGTAGTAGATAAAATTTTAGCTTGCATATCAAAAATTATTGTAGCTATTGGATTAGTATGGAATTGTTTGAAACCAATTATAAATGGCGTAATTGAAAATATTAAGAATGTTTTAGAACCTGCTATAGAAGGGCTATGTGGAATCATTGGTGGAATTATAGATAGTTTGAACGGAATCCTAGATTTTATTATTGGTGTTTTTACTGGTGATTGGAACAAAGCATGGGATGGAATAAAAGGATATATTCAAGGCGTTGTAGATACTATATCATCATTATTTAGTGGAGTATGGAAGATTTTAATAGCTGGTGCAGAAAATGGATGGAATGGAGTTAAAACTGTATTTTCTACTGTTGCAACATTCTTTAAAAATACATTTAGCAATGCATGGAATGCTGTTAAAAAAGTTTTCTCTACAGGTGGAAAAGTATTTGATGGAATTAAAGATGGTATAGTTGATTCATTCAAATCTATTGTAAATGCTTTAATTAAAGGTATTAATAAAGTAGTCAAAGTTCCATTTGATGGGATCAATTCTGCTTTGAAAAAAATAAGAGATATAGACCTTCCTATAATTGGTAAACCATTTAAAGGGTTAATCAGTACAATTTCAATACCACAAATTCCAGAATTAGCAGGTGGAGGAGTTTTAGATAAAGAAACTGTAGTTAAAGTAGCTGAATATTCAAATGCTAAGTCTAATCCTGAAATTGTATCCCCTAGAGATATGATGAAAGAAACGATGAAAGAAGCTATTGAAGAAACAGGAGTGAATAATAAAACTAGTCAAAAACAAGAACTTGAAGTTTATGGTAGAACAGAAATTGATGGAGATAAATTAGTTATAGTTTATGATAAAGCAAAAAATAACAAAGGTTATGATGGCGGAAAGAATCCAACATTCAACTATTAAGGAGGAATAAGAAATGTTAAAAAAAGGTAAAAACCCATTATTTCTTTTTAATGGTGAAGCTTTGCCAAGTAATCCCTCTATTGGATATTTAGAGGAAAATGAGCAATTAGTAGAGGGAACCCGTAATGTACGAGGACAAACCATTGCACAACCTGTAAATAGAAGAATCAATAAATTTAGCAATTTAGTTTTTCCTTTTCTATCTTTAGAAGATTATAACTGGTTGAAGGAAAAAGTAGCTAATTTTGAAGTTCTTTTGACTTATTTTGATAGTGAGGAAATGGACGTTATAGTTCGTAGATTTTATTTTGGCAATTTGCATGGAACACCAAACAAATGGGAAAATTATCAATCTGTACAAAAGCCTACAGAATACAAAGGTGTTAAAGTAGATATTATTGATATGGGGTATTAATTATGGCAAGTTTAGAGATGATTGAACAACTAAAAAAACCTAAGAGAAATCTTGGATTTTTGAAAGTTAAATTTAACATAATAGACCCAGAGGCTAATCCAAATGTTTCTGTTAATAATGAAGAAATATTTAGCAATATTCAAAATATAAAAAATGAAGAAATTATACAAATTAAAAACTATGCAACCTTAGAAAAAAACTTTTGGATTCTTGATGGTAGACAACCGCTTTATGGAAGTGAAGAATTAGAGCAAACTTATGTAAGTTCTTATATGAGTGATGAAAATTGTCAGTATAATGATATGCCAAGCATAAAATTAGAATCCGATGTCTATTTAACGACTTTAGGTCTCACAATGACATTTGATAGTATTGATGGAAATTATGCTAAAAAATTAAATGTAAAGGCTTATAGAGACGATAAAGCAATTATGGATAAAGATTATACTTTAAATAGTTATAAGGAAAGATTGATATTTGCTGATAACGATGAATTAGTTCGTTGGAATCGAATAGAAATATCTTTTTTAGAATCTAGTTTGCCTTATCGCAGAATAAGAATAAATCAATTATTGGTTGGTATTTTAGAAGTCTACACAGATAAAAATATCATAAGTGCGGAAAGTAAAGAAAAAACTACTATGATAAACAGTGAGTTGCCGACTCATACTTTTAAATTCACAATTGATAATATGAATAAATTGTTTAACCCAGATAACCCGCAGGGTTGGTACAGATATATACTTCAACAACAACCTATATCTTATGAATGGGGCTATCAATTAGACGATGGAACTATAGAATGGATTTTAGGTGGCAATATGCTATTGACTGGGTCAGCAGATGTTAAAGAAAATCAAGTTACATTCAATACTACAACATTGATTAACTATCTCACGAATGTTTATAAAAAAGGGGTCTATAATTCAAATGGTAGAAGTCTTTATGAGTTAGCAATAGATGTCCTTAGTGATAATAACATAGATAGTACCCAATACAATTTATGGGAGGGGCTAAAATCAATTAAAACGGAGGCACCACTTCCAAAATTGGAATCTAGACAGTTATTGCAAATAATTGCGACTACTGGAAATTGTGTACTGTTTACTAATAGAGAAAATATTATCAATATCCAACCATTTATCTATGAAGTAAGTAAAGATGAAATGGATTATGCTTTTATTACAAGTAAACCAACTGTAAGAATAAATAGTGAGCTTTATAATTCTATTGTTTATATAAATCATTATTCAATAGATAATGCGGTTAGCGAACTATTCAAGAATGAGGATTTACATATAAACGGAACTTCAATTATTGAAATAGAATATAATTTAGCAACTAATATTAGTTCTCGAATAACTGGCGGAGCAATAGTTAGTGAAGTTTATTATGGTCGGTATGCAGTTTTAGAAGTTATTCCTAACGAAAATGAACCAACTTCTTTAGAAATATTTGGTAATAAAATCAATGTTAGTCAAACAGTAGATTCAAAGAATTATAATTTTGATGGAGAAGACATTACTTATAAAAATGATTTAGTTACACAATTATCCGAAAGCACAAAAAAAGTTAAGTTAAAAGAATTTATTGGTGATTGGTACAACAATAGAAATATCTATTCATTTAATAATAGGGGAGATATTACTAAAGATACAAGAACAGTATTACCAATTGAGACAGATTTTAGCAGTGGATTGATAGGATACTTAGTAGAAAACAATATTAATTATAATGGAGCATGGAGCGGTAATAGTACTGTGATAAAAGTAGGTGATGGAAATGTGGATTGAACCAATTTATGATAGAACAAGAGCCGATGTAGACTTAATAAGATTAGACCCAACAAATAAAAACAACAAAGGTGCTTACAATTATACAGACTTAAATAGGGTTGAAAC
>CAJTSN010000017.1:0-10547 GCA_910578745.1 uncultured Bacilli bacterium | reverse complement strand
TAAGAGAAAACATAGAAACATTAAAAAATTTCTGTTATGCACTTTTAACAGAACAAATAAAATATGACAATACGATGGACTATAAAAAAGCAAATGCTTTAGAAAAAATATTATATGACATTAATGAACATATAAAGGAATTTAATAGAATTGTCAATCTTAATTATAATATTGCGATTCTTCCAATACGCAAGAAATATATAGAATTGAGGTGTATTTAAGTATGATTTATGGACAAGCATATTTGACAAATAAAGGTGCTGAATTAGCATCAAAAACATTGCAGTCAAAGGCTTTAAAGTTTTCAAAATTTGTGATAGGTAGTGGTGATATTGCTACTGATAGTATGGATAATATAAAATCACTAATCGATGTAATAAATCCAGTCTTTGATATGGCCATTACTAACATAATGGAAGAACAGAAAAATCAGCTAACTGTAAGTGGTTTATTTAAAAATACAGATATTGAAGAAAGTTTCTATTTAAAGGAATTAGGTTTATATGCTATTGATTTAGAAACAAATGAAGAAATCCTGTTTGCTTATGTTAATTATGGAGATAAAGCAGACTTTATTGATGTTTCTATAACTGAAAAGGAAGAACTTTATTTCGACATGATTATCACAGTAGATAATGCAGACAATGTAGTTATTAATATAGACTATAATACTGTTTATGCTACAGAAAAACAATTATATGACCATATAAATAAAACAATTAATGATGAAAATGGTGTTCATGGATTTAGATATTTTGACGAAACACTTCAATTTTATAATGAAGGCACGAAAGAATGGATTGATATTGAAACTGGTGGAAGTGGTATAGCACCAATGAACGTTATAAATCCTAAAATTAAGGCTGGAAACGGAAAAGTAACTATTAGTTGGGGAGATCCAGATGACACTATGTTAGATGGACAAGCAATTTGCAATTGGAAAGGAACTAAACTTGTACAAAAAGTAGGGGCTTATCCTGAAAATATAAAAGATGGTATTCTTTTAGTTGATAATCAAATAAGAAATGCATATGCCGAAAACGGATTTGAAGTAAACAATTTAACAAATGGAACTACGTATTATTTCGCATTGTTCCCATACAGCGACAAAAAAGTGGTAAATCAAAACGAATTTAATAGGTTAGTTGCTACCCCACAACCATATAAAATAATGACAGTAGAGATAGATTTATCAAATAGCAATCCATCGACTTGTTGTACTTATACAGATGATGCAGTAGATATGATTCCAAAAAGCTTAGAATGGGATGAATTTTTTGGACACTATCCTTGTTTGTTTAAAGATGGGGAAGAAGTAGGAAAATTAAATCCAAATAATTTTGCACAATTTGAAGATGAAACTACCGCTGACATAACAAGTGGAGACGCAGGTGATGTAATGATTGCTTTTCCTCGACGTGGTTTAAAAATAAATATTGTTGATAATACATTAATTGTTAGTATGACTGATGATCCAGATAATCCAGATTTTAAATATTATGCTCATTCTCGTGGTGAAGAAAGAAGAAATAAATTTTATTTAGGTGCTTACAAAGGGTGTGTTTTATCTTCAAAATTAAGGTCATTGAGTGGAAAACTTCCAGCATGGGAATATGCAATTGATTTTTTTAGAAAAAAAGCACAATTCAATGGTGTTGGATATGAACAATCTGGATTTTATCAATTAGTTTTTAGGCAAGCTATGTACTTATTGAAGTACAAAAATCTTGATTCACAAAATTCTGTAGGCAGTGGTTTTACTAACTGGACAATTAGTGATATACCATCGAAAACAGGAACGACAAACTCTTTTGGCATGGATTATGGAGAAACAGATGCTATAAAACATGTAAAATTGTTTGGAATTGAGGATTTTTGGGGTAATCTTCAAGAATGGATTGACGGATTTATATTGAAAGAAAAAGATAGTAGTACTCTTACTCTTTTGACAACAACGACTGGTTTTAATGGTTCAGGGACAGATTATGAAACTGAAATAGAAATGACAGATTCCATTGGATATATGAAAAAAACGGTAGGAACATCAGAAACAGGTTTTGTTGCAAGCGAAGCAGGTGGTTCAACAACTACATACTTTTGTGATTATGTTAAAGTCCGTTGTTATAATTCTACTACAACTTATGTGCCTAGTTTTGGGGGTAATTGGGATTCTAAAAGTGATGCAGGGATTTTCTGTTTACTTGCGGATAAACCAATTGGTGAAGCGTATGCTAGCATCGGTGCTCGATTAATGTTTTTGTAAAGGAGTGTGGATAAAATGAAAGATATAGGAAGTGTTCGTGGTTCATTTGAACAAGCAAAAAGCTTAATCATTGGAAAAGATACAGTTTATGTTCATACTGATATAAAACAAATTTTTGAAGATAGAGAAGGAAAACCAATAGATGGATTATATGAATATCATGAAATTCAATATACAAAAGATGAATATATCAAACTAATTTCGGAACAAAATGACAAATTAGAGCAAGAATTAACTGATACGCAAATAGCAATAGTTGAAATTTTTGAAAGTATGGAGGTTTAGTATGTCGAAAATATACGCAAATTTAATTATAAAAGGGTTAAAAACAATTGATGATGTACCAGAAAAATTAAAAGAAGAAGTACAAGCTCTTTTGAATGAGAGGTGATAAAATGGAAGATAAATATGTAGAAAAAATTCTAGAAACAGAACAACGTTCTAAGTCTAATACACACAGAATTGATGAACATGATGAACAAATAAAAGAATTATCTAATGTTTATGTTGCTTTAACAAAAACGAATGACAAAGTTGATAAAATAGAAAGCGATGTTACAGAAATGAAAGGCGATTTAAAAGAAATAAAAGAAAAACCTAGTAAGAAAATGGACCAAATGTGGGGTTATATCGTTGGTGGTTTAATTGGAGCTATTATTACGTTCTTAGCTATAAAACTAGGTTTGAAGTAGTAGTAGGAGGTATAGTTATGAAAAAAGCATGGGTAGATTTAAAAAGCTTTGTGACTGTGGCAATGGTTGCTATATTAGCTATAATAGTAATTGCTGATTTGCTTGGAGCAAATTTAACTGATAATATTTTGATATTAGTTACTAATTTAATTACAGCAGTTTTTACTTATTATTTTACAAAGAAAGAGAGTGAGTAGTTATGAGTCGTATTTTAAAAACAGGGACAAATCAAATTACAACAAAATATTCAAATTCACATCAAGCAGTTGATTTAGTCAAATATAAAAGGCAAACAGATTATATTTTGGCTCACAGTGATGGAAAAGTTTCCTTTGTGCAAACAGGACGCAAAAACGAAAAGGGTAGTACAGGAAATCGTTCTTATGGAAATTGTATTAAAATAGAGCATGAGAATGGTTATTCTACTTTATACGCTCATTTAAAAGAAGTTTATGTATCAAATGGACAAACAGTTACTAAAGGTCAAACAATAGGTTTTATGGGCAACACGGGAAATTCCTATGGCGCACATTTGCATTTTGAAGTTCGGAAAGATAATAAAAGGATTGACCCTACACCATATTTAGAATCTGATTTACCAGTGTCAGCCACTAACAAAATTACATGTGAATACCGTGTATGGGATAACGTAAGAAAAGAGTGGCTTCCTAAAGTTAAAGATACAGAAGATTACGCAGGTATTCTTGGTCATTCTATAGGTGGACTCCAACACATTACGCATGGTGGTGGAATTACAAAATTAAGAGCACATGTTTTAAATGGAGAATGGCTAGATGAAGTGGTAGATGGCGGATTCGAAGAGGGCGATAACAATTATGTAGGTATCAAAGGAAAACCAATTGATGGTATTGCGATTTGGAGCGAACATGGAGACGCTACATATAGAGTACATATTAAAAATGGTGGTTGGTTGCCGTGGATAAAAGGAAAATATGACATAAAAAATTCAAATGGATATGCAGGAATGCTTGGAAAAGAAATTGACGCTGTTGAATGCTATATAAAATAAAAAGTTAGTCTTAATTGGCTAACTTCTTTTTTTGTTTTCTACAAAATATTTTTATATTCAACAAGTATTGACAAAATTCGACAACACCACATGTTAATATACGTCCTCAGGGGGGATAACATGATACTAAATCATAAAGAAGCTATATCATTTTTGAAAGTTTGGATGCAAGACATAGAAAAAATTAGCATAAAAAGATACAATGATGTAGTTGAATTATTAATAAACAATCATTATTTATTGTTGATTGAAAATAAAGGATTTTTATAAGTCCTTTTTTGACTCTTTCACACTAAAAAACTAGCTTTATGCTAGTCTAAAATTAAGGATAATTTTGGTCTTGTTTTTGGTCTTGTTTTTGTCAAAAGTAATAGTTTTTTATAAAAAAATTGCGTTTAAAAAATAGCAAAAGTGTTGACGATTTTTCGTTGAAAAATAAGGCTTGACATTGTTTTTCCTTTATATTATAATGAATTTATGGAAACCCTATATTCGAATCGAACTGGGGCAGCCATAATGAGTGAAAAGCGAAGAGAAAGAAGAGTAAAATGTTTATTTTCAAAGAGAACTTATGGTTGGTGTGAATAAGGGAAAAAGAGGCATTCGAAGAAACTTTTGAGCTGAATAGAAATTACGTATTCTCGCGTTAAGAGAAAAGTGCATAAGTTATTATGAATTAAGGTGGTACCGCGGGTTTGCTCGTCCTTAAATAAGTAATAACTTTTTGTATTGAGAAGGAAAGAGGAGAAAAATGATGACAAATAAGGATTTAGCAGACGTAATATTTCCACATATTACAAAAACAGTGGCCGATTATGAAGCCATGTATCCACAGAGAAATTTAAAAGAAGGAGCTTGTGTGACACGGTTTGCTCCATCACCTACAGGATTTATGCACTTAGGGGGATTTTTTCAAGCGATTATTGATAAATTAATCGTTCAAAATAGAGATGGGATTTTTTATCTTAGAAATGAAGATACAGATCAAAAAAGAGAAGTAGAGGGAGCGACAGACCTTATTATGTCTACGCTCAACCATTATGATATCCTACCAAATGAGTATCAGTTTAAAGAGAAAATTGTGGGAAACTATGGACCTTATATTCAAAGTGAAAGAAAAGAAATTTATCAAACGTTTATCAAACATTTTATTGAAATTGGAAGAGCTTATCCCTGTTTTGCTACAAAAGAAGAATTAGAAGAATTAAGAAGTGCACAAGAAAAAATAAAAGCAAGAACAGGCTATTATGGAAGATATGCTCGGTATAGAAATTTACCCATAGAAGAGGCGATAAAAAAAATAGAGGCAGGGGAGAGTTATGTAATTCGTTTTAAATCCATGGGTGATTTTGAGAAAAAGTTTAAATTCATGGATGAGGTAAGAGGACTTCTTTATTTGCCTGAAAATGATGAAGATTTTGTTATTATGAAAAGCGAAGGTGGTCTTCCAACTTATCATTTTGCTCATCTTGTGGATGATGTTTTAATGCGTACAACCCATGTGGTTCGTGGGGAAGAGTGGCTTAGTAGTGTTCCAAAGCATGTTGAATTGTTTGAAACCTTTGGATACCCAATTCCAAAATATATTCATACTCCTCTCATTGTAAAAAAAGAGGAAAATAGTGTAAGAAAATTATCAAAAAGAAAAGATCCAGAAGCGACAATGCAATATTATGAAGAAAATGGATACCCAAAAGAAGCGGTCATTGAATATTTAATGACTATTATCAATTCCAATTATGAACAGTGGCATACAGAAAATCCAGATAAGAAATTTTTAGATTTTCAGTTTGACCCTAAAAAAATGTCAGCAACTGGGGGAGCTTTATTTGACATGGATAAGTTAAACAACATTTCTAAAAATAGCATTTCCAAAATGACAAAAGAAGAACTTTTAGAAGAATCTTATGCATGGGCTAGTAAATATAACGAGCAATTGAAAGAAATTATTGATCAGGATAGAAATTATTATAGGGCTATTTTAAATATTGAAAGAGAGAGTAGCAAGCCAAGAAAAGATATTACAACCTATAGTGATATTCTTAATAATATTTGGTATATGTACGATGATTTATTTGAAAAAGAAGAGACATATGAATTTATGAAAATTACAGATAAAGAAGAAATTAAGAAAATTACAAAAACTTATATGGATAAGTATTTTTCGGTAGAAGATGATAAAGAAACATGGTTTGCAAAAATAAAGTCTTTATGTGATGCATTAGGATATGCTTCAAACATGAAAGAATATAAGCAAAATCCCGAGGCATACAAAGGAAATGTGACCGATATATCCACGGTTTTAAGAGTGGCTTTAACAAAAAAAGCCCAAACACCAGATTTGTATGAAATTATGCAAATACTAGGAAAAGACAAAATGATAGAAAGGTTTGAAAAGTTGTCATGAAGTTAGATAAATTGAAAATCATTTTAATGAGCATTTTATTCATTTTTTCTATTGGAGCTATGGGCGTTTATGAATTAATGAATAAAGAGGAAGATATAAAAACAGATGCAGTAAAATTCAAAGAAGAATATGAAATTTTAAACGATAAGGAAATAGAAGGAACCGATAAAACCTATAAAAATATAGAAATACCAGAGAAAAATCCATTTGTTTATGCGTCTTATGAGGAAGTGTTTGACCTACTTGATAAGACAGGGGTTCTTTATTTAGGATATCCTGAATGTCCTTGGTGTCGGAGTTTAGTTCCTTTATTAGCGCAAGCTTCCAAAAAAGTGGGAATGGGCAAAATTTACTATATCAATATGAAAGAAGAAAGAAATATATTAAAATTAGAAGATGGGAAGATTGTTGAAGAAAAAAAAGGAAGTGATGGGTATAACAAGCTTGTTCAAAAATTAGAAGAAACATTACCTATCTATGAAGGACTTGAAAATGAGCAATTAAAACGCATTTATGTTCCTTATGTTTTATTTATAAAAGATGGGAAAATTGTAGATACACATACAGGAACACTTGACGAACAAACGGATCCTTTTACTTCTTTAACAGAAGAGGAAAAGAGTCAGCTTTTAAGTATACTTGTTGACAAATTTATGAAGGTAACCGATTCAAGTTGCGACAGTGCTTGTTAAAGAAAAGGGGAAAAGATATGAAAAAGGATATGACTTTATTAATCATGGCGGCTGGTATGGGAAGTCGTTTTGGGGGATTAAAACAAATTGAGCCATTTGGACCAACAGGTGAGTTTTTAATAGATTATTCTATTTATGATGCCATAAAGGCAGGATTTACTAAAATTGTTTTTGTAATAAAAAAAGAAAACTATGAAACTTTTAAACAAACGATTGGACTTAGAATTGAACCTTTTGTTCAGGTCGAATATTGTTTTCAACAACTAGATAGCCTTCCAGATGGATATACAGTACCTATCAATCGGGACAAACCATGGGGAACAGCACATGCTATTTTAATGGCTAAAGATAAAATCAAAGAAAACTTTGCCATTATTAATGCCGATGATTTTTATGGAAGACAAGCTTTTCTTACTATTGCTCCTTTTTTGCAAAAAGATGTGAATGAAACGACCTATGCAATTGTTGGTTATGATGTAGAAAAGACTCTCACAGAAAATGGAAGTGTAAAAAGAGCAGTGCTTAAAAGTCAAAATTCTTTTTTAGAGACTTTGATTGAAAGTAGTATTGAGAAAAAAGATGGAAAAATTCTTGCTTCTCCCTTAGATGGAAGGCCATCCTTTCTTGTAGAAGGTACGCAACCTGTTTCATTAAATTTGTTTGGTTTTTCACCGAGTATATTTTCTTATATTGAAGAAAATTTCCCCCTTTTTTTAGAAGAAAATAAAGAAAATGAACTTACTTGTGAGTATTTAATTCCAGATCTTGTTTGTCATTTGATTGAAACAAAAAAGGTCAAAGTAAAACTTCTTTCTACAAATGCAGAGTGGATAGGAGTTACTTATAAAGAAGATAAAAAAAACGTAAGTAAAAAAATTAAAGAAGAAATTAGAAATGGAAACTATGAAAAAGATTTATGGAAGAAATTGCGTTCATAAATCTTTTTTGATGACACAATGAATGATTCATAAAATAATACTGTACTTTATATACTAAAAATACAAATTATTCGACAAAATAGTTGAAAAGGGTATAGGATTATGTTATCCTAAAAGTGCAAGTATATGGTGGGTGAAGAGGAGCAAAAAACTTCCTCATGGAAAACAATCGTAGTTACTACAAACAGTACTACTACAAAGTATAGTACGGTTGCAAAAATAAATACTGAGGGTACAAATGAGGCATATGTAATGAATCCTAAAGATGTATCCATGACAATGAGAACTCGTAATTACTATACAAATTCTACTTATTTTAATGGTTCATGGTATGTGTCAGAGTCAGTGTATAATAAATTAAATAGAAAATAAGAAAAAATAGTTGTATGTTGTATGTTGTATTCAAATGAATTATATTTTATCTCATATACTTGCAACTATTTTTTTTAAGGAGGTATTATGGAATTATTTTGGAAAAAAAATAAAATCTTATTAATTACCCTATTTTTATTAATAATTTGTGTAATAGCATCTCTTATTCAGTATAGAGTATATTTTAATGGACAGGTAGAGGGGTATAATGCACTGATGGAACTCGTATCAAAAAATCCAGATGCCTATCCACTTAAGCCTAAAAAGCCTATAATAGATGATACCTATACTTTATTTAGTCGTATTGTGGTTGATGAGACACTTCGACCTATTATGTTTGTGATGCCATTTCTTGTTATGTTATGTGGTGTTTATACTTTTTATTCTAAATTAAAGTCTGGTTTTTTTAAAGAGGAGTGTATGAGAAGGAGCTATAAAAAAAATGTTCTTTTCAATGTGTTGGACTCTTGGAAGAATGTAATCATTATTCCTGTTTTTCTTATCACTATGTTTGTGGGTTGTTATATAGTGACTGGAAATTTTGATATATATAGAACCAATGATTTTCATGGTGGGACATTAATAAATGAGCAATATTTAGAAATATTACCTACTTACTGTTTCATTTATGGTATCAATTTAATATTGGTTGGTCTTTTTTTTATCAATATTACGTTAATTCTAGCTAAGAAGAATAGCAATTTATTTGTCACTTTAGTGCAGTCTTATTTAGTTTTTATTGTAGTAAATCTTTTTACGGAGGTATTGATTGGTTGTGGATTGGAGAATATATTTCCTGTATTAATCAAGTATAATATTTGTAATTCGCTCTCTATATTTAACTTTTGGGTGTATGATCATGTAATGAGTCTTGGATTCATGTTTTTGTTCGCTTTTAGTCTCTTTTTCATATCCACTATCATTGTGTTTTATAGGTATAGAAATAAGGAGAGTGTTATGATTGAAATCGATAAATAAAATTATTTTAAATAACATTAAGGTAGTATCCGAAACAAATTATTTTAGAACATGTATTGGTCTTATCCTTATTTTTTCGATTTATGGTGGGTATTTGAGCGCAAGATTGTCTTATTTAAACGGTTTTATTCTAATATTAACCGATGCTACTTTTTTTGTACTTGGAGTGCTCATGCCTTTTTTAGTCATTACATTATGTACTTATGTTTACTTCGATAAAAATATATATTTAATTGCAAGATTAAAAACAAAGAAGGAATATTTAAAATATTTGATTTTAACGGTATTTATTATGAATTTATTTGTGTATTTCCTTATGCTTATTATGGTTATGATTGCACTGAATTTATTTCTAAAATCTGGTTTAGGTTTTCAAATGAATTTTGAATTACATTGTCACAACTTTATTTATTTAATTTTTATTATAATTCGCTTATTTTGTCTCATGGAAATTATTTCCATATGTAATGTATTATTGTGTAGAAAGTTAAATTCAAAAATAATAATTGTTCTAAATGTCGTTTTGTATGGGATTCTTTTTGGTTCACCTTATCTACTTATTACCCCAGTTGACAACATTTTTTCTATGCCTTTATTTATTGGAAATTATTTAATTATTACAAGATATGAAAGTTTTGGATTGGAGTTGTTTTGTACAATGATCTATATTTTTATTTTAAGTTTAGTAAATATGGGATTATTTAAAATTGTAAAAAATAGAATAGGAGATATTCAGTTATAATGCTTTTTTTGATAAAGAGTGATTTGGAATATATATTTTCCAAAAGAAAATCGTGGATGCTTTGTTATTTCTCTATTTTTTTAATTTTTCCTATTTTGTTTCAAACCGATAGTAGTATGTTAGAAGATTTCTTTTTCATTCATATTGGACTAAAGTTAAGTTTTACTTCTTTTCTTTTTATAATCCTGTATTTATTTCATTTCACATTTTATTTGTTTTTGCATATAGATATGTATTTAGGAAATTTAAAAATAGGAGTTGATAATGTTTTTTTACGTATAAGTAAAATGAAAGTGATTCTTGCAAAGATAGCTTCGTGTGGCATTCTTACATTCTTCTTTTCTTTGTTACAGTTTTTAATCGCATTTGTATTATATACCTTTTTGAATCTACATATTGAGATAAGAATTATATATTTTATTCTTTTTAATAT
>CAJTSN010000016.1:25326-27721 GCA_910578745.1 uncultured Bacilli bacterium | reverse complement strand
TTTTCTTTCTAAGATAAATTTTTGAAATAAAAAAGGAATTTTTTTATAGAATTGACATACATGAAAAGATAAGAAAAAAAGAAGAATGAGTAGCAAAATATTATAAGGAAAAAAACAGAAAAAACCAATTGTCAAACAGGAAAGATAAGTGATTGCGATTTGGCTATGGTAAAAAGGGAGACATTTTTCAAAAAACAAAAGAAACAGCTTAGAGCCATCTAATGGATAAATAGGAAGTAAATTAAATCCTAAAAGAAAAAGATGAATTGTTGTTAAAAGAGAAGTTTGATAGCCTAAAAGACAGAGAAGTAAGTAAAAAAGATGTTGGTATAAAGGACCTGCAACCACAACAAAAAACTCTTCTCGTATTGGAGTATTCACTTGTTCTTCAAATACAGTCATACCCCCAAAGGGTAAGAGAATCACTTTTTTTACGTGCCAATTACAAAAAAGAGCAGCGGTTACATGCCCTATTTCATGAATAAAAATAAGACTCATAAAATAAATAATATATTTAAAATAACCCGTTATAAAGGCAAGGAAGAGAAAGAAAACCGTTAAAGGGTGAATTTTAAGATAGCTCTTTTTCATAATCCAATACTTTCCCATCTTTCTTAAAAACAAGGATAAGAGAAGTATCTTTCACATCACCAAGTAGGTCTCCTTTTTCTACATAATCATATAGCTGTACACTCACATTTTCTAAAGAAGAATACCATACATCGATTCCATTTACCTGTTGAACAATCACTGTTTTTCCATATTTTTCTTTATCCCCAATAAAAACGACCATTCCACTATCAATTACAGGAACTAAATATTCTTTGGAAACGGTGAGTTTCACTCCCTCTTCATATTTTTCTTTCTTTTTATAAGATAAATTTTCACTAAAAACACTTTTCTCTTCATTTTTCACAATTCCCGAAAAAGGAATAGAACTTCCAAAATATTTTTGATATTGTTGATTTAAAGCTGAAAAATTAAAATGCTTATTATAGACATTTTCATAAAAAAGGGTTTCAAATTTTTTGCTCTGTTTAAGGGCAATCAAAACACCTAAAGTCAGAATGATCGTAATAAAGATTTTGCTTGTATATTTTCTTAAATTATTCCAAAAAGTCTTGCTATTACAGGAATATCATGATACAATTTAAAGTCATTGTATCACCCAATAAAGTATATGTAACTTAAAAAAAAATAGTCCAAAGACTACTTACTTTATTTGTTTTGATTGATCCAAGAAATGATTTCTTGTTTTCCTAAAAAGCCTACATTTCTTGCTACTTCTTCCCCATTTTTAAATAAAATAAGAGTTGGAATAGACATCACGCCATATTCTTTAGAAACTTCTGGTGCCCCATCTACATCGATTTGTTTGACTTCAATTTCTTTTGCTTCCTTTTCCACTTCCTCTAACACAGGATGAAGCATTTTACATGGACCACACCAAGTCGCATAAAAATCAACAAGTGTCATTTTTCCCTTTATTGCTTCTTTAAAATTTGTTTGATTTAATTGTTCCATTTTTATTCCTCCTTCTCACTTTGTAACAATTTTTCAACATCTTTAATCTTTAATTTACCCTTTTCTTGTAATTTAGATACACTTTCTGGTGTAACAATCTTATACTTTAAAAGAACTTCCATCGTACGATAATTGAATTCCTCTGTATTTTCCTTTTTTTCATATTCCTCTTTTAGATCACTAAACTCATCGACTGCATTTGTAAAATCTTTTGTAAAAGAAGATAAAAAAGGTGTATTTTTCAAAATAGGTGCCGTTAAAGAGGCATCAAGTTGTTTTTTTGTTTCAAACACAGGAAGAGATAAAATATAAAGTAAAATAAACGCCCAAGTCACCCCTTCTACAAGTCCAACGACCATTCCAAGTAGTTTCGATGGAATTCCCAAAATGATTGTAAATTTTAACAATTTTTCGAAAACAGAAGTAGCGAAAAGAAGGACTTTAAAAAGAATCGTTGCTAAAGAAACAACTATAAAAAAAGCAATTACTTCATAAACAATAATATTTAAAGCGGTAACCCCTTTAAACATTCCTCCAAAAGAAAAGAATGGTAAATTTTCGTACATAAAGGAAGAAATAGGGTTTTTTAATAAAAAGGCAAGTACAATAATGACAAATACGCCAGCAAAGGAAACAAGTTCTTTTGTAAGTCCCCTTCTAAATCCCATGAAGGCACAATAAATTAAGAGTAAAAGCACAAGTACATCAATTAAATTCATATGTCACATCCTTCTATCACATTATATTACAATTTTAAAAAAAAAGAAAGCCTATTTCTAATTTGTAGTATTTACGAAAAAAAAGAATTTCTTCCTATTTTTTTTAAATTTCTTTAAATATGTGCTAAAATAAGGTATAGAAAGCTATGATT
>CAJTSN010000016.1:0-25286 GCA_910578745.1 uncultured Bacilli bacterium | reverse complement strand
CAATTGGAAGTGATGAAGTTGGAACAGGAGATTATTTTGGTCCAATCGTTGTTACAGGTACGTTTGTCAAAAAAGAAGATATTCCTTTTTTAGAAAGCTTAGGGATTACAGATTCTAAGAAAATGACCGATGAAAAAATACTTAGTGTCGTTCCCCTTTTAATTAAACGAATTCCTTACAACACTTACATTTTAAATAACATTGAATATAATAAATGGTCTAGTAAAATGAATATGAATAAAATAAAAGCCGTTTTACATAATAAAGTTTTATTGGAGTTAACAAAAAAAGAGTATGCGGAATATGTCGTTGTCGATGAATTTGCCAAAGCTCCTATTTATTATAATTATTTAAAAGAAGTACCAAATGTAGTAAGAAATATTACATTTTTAACAAAGGGCGAAACAAAATGTTTATCAGTAGCTTGTGCTTCTGTCATTAGTCGCTATATTTTCTTAAAAGAATTTAAAAAATTAGAACAAACCTTAGGGTCAACCCTACCCAAGGGAGCAGGACCTGTGGTTGATGAAAAAGGAATTTTTATTGTAAAAGAAAAGGGATTTTCTTTCTTAGAACAGATTGCAAAAATGAATTTTAAAAATACAGAAAAAATCAAAAAGAAAATAGATAAGTAACTCTATTTTCTTTTTTGTCCTATTTTTTTGCATAAAAATCTATTTTTTCTTTGATTTTTTCCTCTTCTATCTCTTTTTGACATTTCATGAACTGTTGTAAGGAAAGATCTGTATGTAAATCACAGAATAAAATTTCTATATCAGCACTTCCTTCTTTTTTTTGAAGTCTTGCAAGCGCATCTCGTTTGTTTTTATTTTTAATTAAAATCTCCATGAGTTGTTTTTCGTAAAGTTCTGTATATGGGACAATAGCTCTCATATTCGATTCCAACTGAATATAGTCACTTAAAGTCGTTACTTTTTCTATTTGTCTTATAGCATACTTTGGAATTTCAAAACCAGTTACTAAGTCAAAAAAGCATTCATTTCTCTGTTCTACATAAATAAGAGTATTCGTATAGAGAACAATTTTTTCCTCTTCATCATAGAAAAATCCATCTTTTGCAAAGGAATTGCAAGCCTCTATTGTTCCAACTTTCTTTTGAAATCCAATATAATTTTCTGTACCTTCTGTCCTAGTCGATTGTACTTGCATTTCTTGTTGTTCCAACTTGTAAATTGGAATGTTTCTTTTTTCTTCCATAGTGTATTCCTCTTTTTGCAAGTCTCTTTTCTCATATAAGGAGAAAGCAAAGTCAGTATCATGTAATGTTACTTTATAATAAGGATTTCTTTTTTGGATGATCTTCTCCATATAAAATTCAATTTGATGAGCGAGTCCTGAATCAACAATTTTCCTTTTATAATCAATAACTTGCTCAAAAGTAAATCCCTCTTCTAAACTACCTGGTATACTTCTTTTTATCTCTTCTTCTAAATATAGGGTTCCTTGTTGCACTAAAGCATCTAGTTTATTTGAATAGCTAGATAAAATATCCATAAATTGCTTTTGATAAAGATAAACATAAGGCACAATCGCCTGTAAATTTGACTCAAACTGAATATAGTCATCGATTGTTGTTACCTTTTCGACTTGTTCAATTGCATGTTTAGGAATTTCTATTCCTGTTACTAAATCAAAATATTGACCTTTTCTTTGCTCTGCATAAATACATGTATTCATATAAAGAAGTAAACCTTCGTCTTTATCATAGAAAAAATCATCTTCTATAAAGGAATTACAAGCTTTCATTGTCCCCACTTCTACTTGAAATCCAAGGTATTTTTCTAAAGAATTTGTTTCATTTGAAAATAGAGGATTCATTCTTTGTTCGAGCCTATAAATAGGAAGTTCGCGCTCTTCTTCTCTATGATACTCTTCTTCTTGTAGCTTTCTTTTTTCATATATAGAAAATACAGATCCAATTCCAAATAAAGATATTTTATAATAACGTGGTATTCTTTTTTCCTTCTCCATCTTAAATGTTCCTTTTCTAAATTATTGTATAGTGTCTATATAAATAATCTTTGCTATCTATTTTATTTGCAAAATAGAAATCTAACTTTTTCGGTTCTAAAATAAGTTCTTCTTTTTCTTTTTTTGAAAGATTTTTAATTAAATTTTCCAATTTGCTCGCCTGTGCCCGATTGCTTGATTCAAAAACACATTCTAATTTTTGAAAGGTGTGACTTTTCATATATTTCGCACATTTTAATCCTTTTTCTTGATGTTCTTTCATTCGCCTTTCTAAATGATTGGTAATTCCTGTATATAAAGAATGATCTGTACAGCGAATCATATAAGTGAAATACATTTTTTACCCTTCTTCCCTATTTAGAATTTATTTTGATGAATAAAATAAATAATTACACTATATAAATGGCTATTTTAACAAATTTTTGCTTCTAAATCAAGTCTAGAAAAATGTTCTATATTGGCATAAGAAAGGGATAAAACAAATCTATCTTTTTTTATTAAAAAAGATAGTTAATTTTTTGATTATCTTTTATAATTTTTTAAATGTTGTTATATCCTTCATTTATAAGTGTTTATGACATTTTTATTTTTCAAGGATTTTGCATAAATTATTATAATTTCTCATATTTTCACTTTCAAAAGTAGTAAATTGGTAGTAAAAATTTAAAATATTAATTTTAAGTATAAAAAAAATACTATGACATTGCATAATACCAAATATGGTACTTATGAGCGAGGCTAGTGGCACGATCACTAAAGTCCTCGCCATAATAAGATATAGTATTACCCTTATTATGTAGCATGAAGCATGTAGCAATTTTTTATTTAATTTTAGAAATAATTTTTTTTAGTCGCTCTATAAATTTTTCCTTATTACTTAAAAGATTATGTAATTCTTTTAAGTAATTGTTATAATCGTTATCTTCCAAAAAGAAATTAGCATAACCATTATTACCAAATTTTTTTAATGTATGTTTATAACATTCTTCAATTGTTTCTTCTTCACTAAGTTTATTAAAATGTGTAATGCTATAAAGATAAATTCTCTTTAATGAATCATCAACATCAATATTTCTATCTGCAGACGATAATAGTTTTCCATAGATACTTCTAGGTTCTCTATCTAATGAAGCTCTATGATCTTCTATCGCCTCTTTCATTAAGTGCTCATTGCTAAAAAACTTTTTTAAGTTTGCATCATTATACATAATTTGAGCAGAAACTTTTTCATGATTTTTATAATCTACATGATGACCAATATCATGATATGCTGCTATTACATACAACATGTCAATATCAATATTCATATTCTTACTTAATTTATAACATCTATTGATAACATATTTAATATGCTCTATTTGATGTCCTTTGTCATTTAGTTTATATTGGGGAAATACACTTTGTTCAATATATCTTTTTAATTTTTCATTTACATTCATTAACTCATCTCCATAAATTTGATAAATACTCATCTATAAACCATATAAGTAACTTTAAGTTTAAATAACATGTTCACTTGTTTTTATCAATCCCTAATAGTATAATATTTATAGGAATATTTAGTTCGTTTAGGTACTATTCTCCTGATACTTAAAAAGTGGAAGGAGGTGAAATTATGAGAAAATCAGAGAAAATTCTAATGAATATCATAATACTCCTTATTATTGTGATTTTAATCATTCTAATAAAAATAGTACCAACTGTATAAGTCGGTACTAGACAAAATTATTTTGGAATAGTACCTAACTCTGCAAAACTAGGTATTCCTTTTTTATTTTATGCAAGTTTCCTTGACATATTCATAATAGCATATTTTATTATTATTGTCAAAAAGTACATATCAGAAAAGTTATGTTACTTTTTATATAATAGCAAAAAGATTGTATATAAAGTAGTAAATTAGTAGTAAAATAGTTATTAAATTATCCATACATTGTTTAAAACAAAGGGCTAATAGTAAAAACTAAGATTTTTCTTTATAAAAAAGAAGTATTTTCTTATATACTTCTTTGCCTTCTATTCTTGTTCCTCTAACCTTTTTCCACACAAGAAGCAAGTTGTTGCAGACACTTCTAATTTTGTTCCACAAGCAGGACAGATTTTATAATCATCTAAGCTTGGGATTTTTTCTTTTTCTTCCTCTACATATTGTACCTTTGCCATCGCCCCCATTGGATTTTCAATAGGCATAGAAACTACTGGGGCAATAGGTGCTACAACAATTTCAGGAACAGGAGAAATAGAAGCAGCATTCATCGGATTCGGTGTTAGCTCATTATAAGATACAGATGCTTCTTCTTGTTCATTTGAAGGAGCGGATTCTATTTGTGAACCTGGCACTATAGGTACATTTTGTACTTCATTGTCCGCATAAATTTCTTCTAAATCAGGTAGAGCTCCTAAAGGTTCAATGGGTCCATCCATTAGTAAATCTGTACTTTGAAAATCACTCACCTCTTCCATTTCGACTCTCTTTCTTCTTTCCTTTGAAAAAGCTAATATAGGAAAAAAGACAATTGGTAAAAGGAGTAGGCCTATTCCAAAGCTTCTTTTCTTTCCAAGGCGATCCGCTAAAGCCGCGTATACTAAATACATAATATAAATATTTACAATAGGAATAAAAACCAAAAGAACCATCCACTTAGATAAATTGGCTAATCGGAAAAGCGCTAATATATTCCAAATTGGAATAATGGCCTTCCATCCAGCAACATCTGCCTTTGAGTAGCTTTTACACATACTATATATTTCTAAAACCAAAAATAAAATTCCAATAATTGCTATTAATAACATTAAAATAATCTCCATAGTATTACTCACCAACTATATTATACTAAATTCAAACCCTTTTCACAAGCGATGAAGAACAGTTTTAGGATAAATCGATTAAAAAAAATTGAGGGTTATCTCAATTTTCCTATACCAATTATAAAACGGTTACATTAACAGCTCTAAATTTCGTTTCATCTTTTGGATCTTTCTCAACATCAAAAGATACTTTTTGTCCTTCTTCTAATGTTCTAAAACCAGTTCCATTAATAGCTGAAAAATGAACGAATATGCTTTCATTTGTATCATCTACAGTAATAAAACCATATCCTTTTTCACTATTGAAAAATTTTACAATTCCTGTTTTCATTCCTATCCTCCCTCACATCACATTTCATACGACAATTTTATAGAACAAAAAGATGGAAAATGTAAATTTTTTTCTGTATAAATACAACCTTTAAAATTTTTACTTCCTTGTCTCACATAATCTACCCTATAAAGAGTTCCTATATTCGTTTTTCTTGCTTTGTCCTTATACGATTTTCTATATAATATAGTCCTGTTGTTCTCTCATTTTTTCTTGTATTATAAGAGTAATCAAAATAACTTTTTATCTCTAAAATCATTTTTCTATTCTCTTCAATTGCAAAATCATTTTTCTTAAAGAATTATACAAAAGATAAGTTTTTGAATAAAAATTTTTTCAAAAGATAAAAAGAATAAAATATGTACTGTGTGAAATACAAATTAATCGTACCATGCATTTTATAAAATGTAAAGATAAATGGAAAACATTTCCTAAATTTTAGAATCGATTTATGCACTTTAAACGATTATTAAGAAAAAATTCAACGAAATCAGCAAATTTACCTCTTAGCAATAGCCCCAATCAACGAATATATTTTTAGGAGTTTTTATTCTTTATACTTTCTTTCACAATGAATCCAAAAAGAATATCGCAATCTCCTATCATGATTTTCTTAGACAAATTAGAATCGATTTTAAATAGACATTCTTCATAATTTTCTATTATAGTATCTCTAGGATCCGTTTGTGTAAAATCTAGATATCCACCAATATTTCCATCATGAATTGTTAATGCATCTATGAACTTATCATACCAATTGATCTAAATCAAATATAGTAGATCTATTTTTATCATAGATTTCGCTAACTATAAATTTCATTACTAATAAAAATCTATAATCCCCTTACGCCATATGACAAATTTTTTTCAAAGGTTATTTTAATAGATGTTTTTTTATAAAATCGTCTAAAGAAACAACAGGTAAATCGATTTGATACTCTAACCCTTCTTTAAAATACTTTATCACGTATTGACATGATTAACTCAATTTACTATCAATAAATACTTCTAAAATTCCCTCTTTTAGATAATCTTCTAAATCAATTTCTGTTAAATTCACTTGTAACAATAATGCCATTGAATTCCATCATTATCGACTGGGTATACCCCATGAATGGAGTAATAAGGAACTCAACTCAATTTTATTATCCATAAGCTTGGTTCATCATCTAAACCTATGATTTTATAATAATCCTTTTTGGCTTTTCCTTAAACGAATCAAGCACTTTTTCAAATTTTTCATTCATTTTATCTCTTCTTCTACTCATAAACATCTACGATCAAATACAAGAATATTCTGATTAAATTATAATACTTTTCCCTCTTTTAAATCGTTATACCTTTTACTATACACTTTTCTCTTTTTTTCATACGCATTTATTAATTCTTTTCTTTGATGATTAACAGCGGAAAGAATAGCCCCTGTTGTAATTATAAAAAATGGCAAAGATTCTTTAAAATCAAGTAAACTTGATGCAAATGTCTCTATTACAGAAAAAACGACCCAGGCGATAAAAAAGTCCCAAGAAGAAAAATTCATACCTTCTATTTCTAATGTGTTCTCATCCATATTCATAATGGATTTATAATCCCCTACAATTTCATGAATAATGTACATCATTCTCTCTATTTCTTCATCATATTGATTTACGTTTTGGATATTAGCTTTTAAAATTTGATTTTGCTTTATCCAATCGTTCTTTAGTAAGTTTATTTCTTCAAATATACGTAAATAATAACCTGCTTCTTTCAGTAGTTCTAGAGATTTTCCTTTATCAAATTGATGAACTGCTTCTTTCAATAAGATTTGTATTTCTTTATCATTATAGGCATGTTTTTCTTTTGTGTTATAAACTTTATCTGCCTCTTTTGATTGTTCTTCTGCCTTTGTATAAATCTCTTCTGCCTCTTTTGACAACAAAAAGGCTTTTTCTATAATACTCTGTATTTGCTGTTCTGTTTGATTTTGCTGTAAAGCCTCCTGTAATTTTTTCCTCATTTCTTTTGACAATTCCTTCGTATGGTTATATAACAATTCCACATGATGATTCGTAGGATGCCTTTTTATGACTCCAATGATTTTCTGTACTTTTTTTGCATATTCTTCATACTGTTTAAAAATAGCATCTAAATTTGTTTTTGTAGAAACATTTGTAAAAATATATTTTCCTATCTCGCCTGCAGCCACATAATCTTCTGGCCATATTTTTACTAATGCCCCTAACTTACTAAGTACTCTTTCTAACTCTTTATTTTCTAAATCATTTTTTGTTAAAAGAAGTATAAGTTGTTGACCTGAAGAAAGAACTTCTTCTGCTTTTATTAAAACCTTTTTTGAAAGTTGCTTGTACTCTATATGTGATACTTGTTTTAAATAAATTGATTGAAATAATGCTTCTATATCTTGTATTGTTTCTTCTATTTCTTCTTTTTTCTCCTCACCCATAGAAAGTATATTCTCTTTTCGTCTTTCTTCTTCCATAAATCTTCTGGCTTCTCTTGGACTTAATGGGATATTTCTAATATGATCTTCTAAAAAGAGTAAAACTTCATTTATCGTTTCAATTTCAGAAAAAAGTTCATATTTATAACACAATTCACATAAATCATATAATTCTTTGTTATAAGCATTTGCCATAGTTACAAACTCTTTCACATTTTTATAGTAATCAAATTTATCGATTTCTTCATCATAAGCGCTATATATAATTTCATTTTTCGCATCAATGACTATATTGGCTTTTTCTAATTCTTTTTCAACTATAGATTTTAATGCTACGGCCTTCGCAAATTTTTGTTCTTCCTTTGTATATTGCTTCATATCTTCTTCGGCAGTTTGAGAGGAAGCTGTATACATTGTTGAATGAAGCTTTTTATCATATTCTAAATCATATATTTTCTTTTTTTCTGAATTTGATAAAACAGAATAAGCTTCATTAATGAGTTGTACCATTTCTATAGTATCTTTTTCATTTGAATTATCTGGATGGTATTTGCGCATCAACTTATGGTATTTTTTCTTAATCTGACTAAAGGATGCATTTCGGTCCACCTCAAGTATTTTATAATAATCCAACCAACGGTCTTCCCAACAATTCATTCTATTTCAACTCCAATTTTAATTGTTTGGCTTTATCTTTACTTTCTAAAGATAAATTTTGAATACTTTTCTTCCATGAAGAATCGACTTTTCCATTTTCTCTTACAGATTGAATCGCTTTTTCAATGGCTAAAAAATTAGCAACCATCCCTTCATCGGACATATCGATTCGTGCAATATTATCTGGATGTATTCCTAAGAAGTTTGCCTCAGTATGGGCTTTTTCTCCAGCCCCTAAAAAGATAAATTCCCAACCTCTTTTTTTTGCCATTTCTATTGCCCTCTTTGCATCACTACATGAATACTTTTTTCTATCATCTGGGAAATTGTCGCATCCATCGGTCATAATGGCCACAATTGTCTTCTTAGGTGCATTCATATCCTTTTTCTGCGCATTTAGAATCTTTTGAATAGAAATACACACCGTATCATAAAGAGCTGTCCATGCACCATTTGCCTTATAATCTAAAGAGCCAACCTCTTTTATATCTTTTCGGAAGGTCACTTCTTCTTGTCCCTCAGCAAAAAGAATATTGGTCACAATTGTCTTAAAGTTTTCCTTCTTCTCTTTCGCGATTAAATAGTCATAGGATTTACAAGTTGCCATTTCTGTTCCCTTACATGAACCACTTTTATCAATTAAAAACAAAACTTCTACTGTTTGTTCATAATATATTTTTGAAGTTTCCTCGATAATTCTACTTCCTATTGCCGTGATTTGTTGTTCAAAAGATTCCTTATTCAATTCTCCTAAACCATTACTCATGTTTTTTAATGCAGTAAGACCTGTATTTTTCTGCGATGAGCAAACAATTTCTTGCTTTGGTTTTGAAGTCATACTACCTCTTTTTCTTAATTCTTCTATTATAGAACTCATAATTCACTTCTCCTTTTCAATGAGATTTATCTTACTATAAAATTATGGAGAAAACAAGCATTTTCATCCTTTTTATACCACTATCTCATAAAAATAATATTTTTATAAATAAACTCCTACTTTATCAAGAAACAAAACTTCCATACAGAAAAACCAAAAAAATTGATTGTTCCTCTACTCTTCCTATATTGATAAATTTTTTTATATCTTATATTTGTTTATTCATAATCAAAATTATAAACATGAGGTTTTACTATCAATAAGCATTCCAATTAATCACACTACAAAGATAAATAAATTGCTACAGAAAAAACCGCAAAAATGCGGTTTAAAGTTTATAATTTTTTATTTCACTCATCATTAGCTATTTTCAATTTCTTCTTCAATACGAATGAGCTGATTATATTTACAAACTCGATCGGTTCTAGATAAAGAACCTGTTTTAATTTGCCCTAAATCTAAGCCAACGACTAAATCAGCGATCGTAGTATCTTCTGTTTCTCCACTACGGTGCGATAATACTGTTTTATATCCAGCTTGTTTTGCTAGAGCAATTGTTTCTAAAGTTTCTGTAATCGTACCAATTTGATTTACTTTTAAAAGAATCGCATTTCCAGCATGTTGATCAATTCCCATTTGAAGATATTTCTTATTTGTAACAAATAAATCATCTCCGACAAGTTGTACTTTATTTCCTATACGTTCTGTCACCTTTCTAAATCCTTCCCAGTCATTCTCATCTACTGGATCTTCAATAGAAATAATTGGATATTTAGAAATCAATTCTTCATAAAAATCGATAAGCTCGTCGGTTGTAAATTCTTCACCTGTAGACCAACGAAGTTTATATTTATTTAAGTCTTTATCAAAGAATTCAGAAGCGGCTACATCAACACCTAAACAAACATCCTTCCCGGGTTCGTATCCAGCTTTCTTTATAGCCTCTACAATTAATTCAAAACCTTCTTCATTACTTTCCAAATCAGGAGCGAATCCTCCTTCATCGCCTACACTCGTAGCTAGACCTTTCTCATTTAATACTTTCTTTAGTGTATGAAAGACCTCTGAACCAATTCGAACTCTTTCTTTAATCGTACTCGCTTTTGGAATAATCATAAATTCTTGAAAATCCAACTTATTATCCGCATGAGCGCCACCATTGATAATATTCATCATAGGATATGGTTGCGTTCTACCTTCTCCAACATATTGATAAAGAGGTAGATTTTTGGCTAAAGCGGCGGCTTTTAATACTGCCATAGAAACTCCCAAAATCGCATTCGCACCATAAGTCGATTTTGTTTCCGTTCCATCGAGTGCAATCATTTTTTTATCGATCGCTTCTTGTTCAAAGACATCCATACCAACAATCGCATCATGTAAAGGTCCATTGACATTATCAACCGCTTTTAAAACGCCTTTTCCCATATATCTTGCTCCACCATCACGTAATTCTAAAGCTTCTCTTTCTCCTGTAGATGCACCTGATGGAACAATCGCACGTCCCATGATGCCATTTTCTAAAATGACATCGACTTCTACAGTAGGATTTCCTCTAGAATCCAATACTTCTCTTGCTTTTATATTTACAATTTTCATCATTTACCTTCTTCCTATTTCTCTATTTATTGTATCAAAATCTTCTTCTTTTGTAAATCTTAAAAAATGGAATTGTACATACAAAAAAATACGAAAGTTTCGTATTTTCTAAGACAGAACTATTTTTTTAAATTCTTCGCCACGATCTTCAAAACAAGCATATTGGTCCCAAGAAGCATGGGCAGGAGATAATAAAATCGTATCCATCTCTTCTGCTTCTTTTAAAGTAGCAAGCGTTGCTTCTTCTAAATTCTCATAGATAGTACATGGAATTTTTGACGTTTCACAAAATTGTTTTATTTTTTCTTTTGTTTCTCCAAAACTATACACTTTCCTCACTTCTTTCATAAATGGAAGAAGTTCTTCGTAATCTTGTCCTCGATCTAATCCTCCTAATAATAAAAGGATCGGTGTCTTAAACGATTTTAAAGCGGTAATGGTTGCAACATTATTGGTAGATTTAGAATCATTAAAAATAGAAACTCCATTTCTCTTACACACAAATTCTAAACGATGAGGAACCCCTTTAAATTCTTTTAATACCTCTTTTACAACTTCTGCATCAATATGCATGCTCTTACAAACTAAAATAGCGGCCATCATATTTTCATAATTATGTTTTCCTGTCAAAATACATTCTTTTGTATCCAAAGTTAAATAATCAGGACAAACAATCGTTTCTCCATCAAGATAAATATCTTTCGTTTTATCTATGCCAAAACATTTTTTAGAAGAGGGTATTTCTTTTGTAAGAGATACAAGTTCTTCATTTTCTCCATTTAAAATTGCAATATCCTCTTTGGTATGATGATTAAAAATACGCATTTTCATCCTTTTATATGTATCATAAGAGTCATGAAAATCCAGGTGTGTTGGACTCACGTTCGTAAACACACTTATATTCGTTTTAAAATCATACATATCACATAATTGATGATCGGATATTTCTAAAAGAAGAACATCCCCTTTTTTTACATCCTCAACGATTCCCGCAACAGGTAAACCTATGTTTCCTCCTAAGTGAACAGGAACAAGTGCTTTTTTTAATATCTCATAAATTAATGTTGTCGTTGTTGTTTTTCCATTGCTTCCTGTTACTCCAATAATAAACACATCTTTAAGCATATGATAACTTGCTTCTACCTCATTTATTACAGGAATTTCTAACTCTTTTGCCTTTAAAACACAAGGATTGTCATATTTAATCCCGGGATTTTTAATCATATAATCAAACGTTTCATCTAAATAAGCACTCGGGTTTTCTGTAATCACAACTTCTCCCTTTAGACTTTCTAATTCAAGAACATGTTCTTTTTTTTGCTCTTTCGCATCAACTGTTAGAACCATACAACCTTTTTTTAATAATAATTTTGATATTTCATATCCGCTTCTTGCCATTCCAAAAACAAATATTTTTTTCTTTTCAAACATACTATCACCCTTTTTATTGTAACAAATATTTTTTATTCTGTTAAGGAAAATCTATATATTTTTTCAAGATTATGCTATAATACATGGGATAGAGAACGTTTTACTTTCTTATTTCTATCTTTAGAAAGGAGTCTTTAAGCTATGAAAATCACAGAACTTACGAATGATGAATTTCAGTTATTTATAGATACCTATCCCCTATCTTCTATTTATCAAACAGTAGAATATGCACTTCTGATGAATACAGAAGGATTTGATAGTATCTTACTCGGATTAAAAGAAGAAAATAAAATACTTGCTGCTTCGGTATTTTTAATTGAAAAAGGAACCAAGTATAAAATTGCTTATGCTCCAAGGGGATTTTTGCTAGACTATACCAATGAGTCTCTTTTAAAAACTTTCACAAAACTCACAAAACAATACTTAGACAAACGAGGAATTATGTCG
The DNA here is from genome assembly GCA_910578745.1 of uncultured Bacilli bacterium. Lineage (GTDB taxonomy): Bacteria > Bacillota_I > Bacilli_A > RF39 > UBA660 > CATOJL01. The sequence goes on along the minus strand of CAJTSN010000016.1, from coordinate 12,701 downwards.
ATTCGATTAAGTCCCCTTTTCGTGAAAAATACATATGATATGAAAAAGGGAGAATTTTTTAAAAATGACACATACGATTTGGTATTTAAAAATTTAAGAAAATTACGATATAAACATTTAGGTTATAATTCTTACTTTGAAGCGATGAAACCACGATTTGTCGCAAAAATAAACTTGGATAGGCCTTATTATGAAATCTTTCAAAATATCAAAAAAGAATATCGAACGAAAATTCGATCTGCTGCTAAAAGAGGAATCAAAATACATGTAGGAACAGAAAAGGAACTTGATTATTTATATATGCATACACAAAATAAATATCCAAGAGATTTAGCTTATTTTAAAAATGCCTACAAATATTTTAGTCGAAAAAAGAAAGTTGAATTTTTCTACGCGAAATTAGATACAGTTTCTCACTTAAGATATATGCAAGAAGAATATCAAAAGGCAAACGCTACTTACCTTACTCTTTTAAATAAAATTAATGTAGACCGAGAACACCGTGAAAAATGGATTGGAGAAAAAATCAAACAAGATAAAATTTTAGAAGCCAAAAAACACGAATTAATACAGGCTTCTGAACTTCTTCAAAATCATCCTGAAGGAATTATTACTGCCTCTATTTTAGTTGTTAAAGAAAGAACAGAAGTGACTGTCCTTATGGATGGCTATAATCCAAAATATAAAACGTTCCATGCGAAACACTTATTAATCTGGAAATTATGTGAAAAATACGCAAATGAAGGGTATAAAACGTTTAACTTAGGTGGAATTGCTCAAGTCACGTTAAAAGAAAATAAATATGCAGGTTTAAATCAGTTTAAACTCAATTTCGATGCACAAGCTATTGAGTATATAGGCGATTTAGAATTGATTGTCAATCATCCACTTTATCTTTTAAAAAAGACAATCCCTCCTATTCCTGACATTCTAAAAAAATAGTAAAAATAGAATATAAAAACAAGTTGATATAAAAAGTCAACTGTTTTTTTTCTATTGTACTCACTTTAATTAAAAAAAGAAAGACAAATATTAACGGTTTGGAATTTTAAGTATTTGCCCTATTTTTAAGAAATCACTCATTAGTCCATTTAAGCTTTTAATCGCATTTACTGTCGTTCCAAACCTTCTCGCAATTTGAAAGAGCGAATCCCCAGATACATTTTTTATGTAACATTTTTAAATGTAAATAGAATATCTCACTGCTTATCTTGATAGATATAGATTTTTTCAATTAAATTTGTAACAAATTCTCTAATTGGATTTTCTAGTGATAAAAACGCCTCTATATATTTTTCTATTTGTTTATTATCTATTTTATTGAATTCATCTTTTGCCTTTTTTAGATTATCAATGTTTGATTTATTACTTTCTATTTCTTTTTTCAATTTTTCACTTATCCTTATATTGGATAAACCCAATAGTATCAGTAGTTTTAAATACAAAAAAAGCATCCTAATTTCTAATATCAATTAGATTTTATAGGATGATTTATTTTTGTTATTATAAAAAATATAATTACTTTTTAATATGAGAGTCATTTTTTGAAGACATTTCACTTAAAAACTTTTTAACATTTTCATTTTGGTCCATTGTTTTTAATTTACTAACTATTGCATCTAACATTTCTTGAGTAAACATTTGTCTTGTCTCATATTCATAGTCATATTTATCTTCATATTCTTCTCTATTAACAGGATTATTTTTATGTTTTTCCCACAGTTCTAATAAACCAAATAAATCTGAATCATTGCGAATATCATTTACTTCTACACTCCAAAAAGGTTCACCATCTTTTACAATTTTATCCACAATAGAATTTACAACTATATTATAAAGTTCATCATAAATTTGGTAATCACATTCTTCTAAATTAAATAAATCTTTTTTAACAATATTATTATCCATCAAACATTTTCTAAATTTCTCACTTTTTTTAAATAAAAAAAACTTTTCATATCTTTCTAAATTAGGAATGGCTTGTTTCATTGCTAAAAATGTTTTTGCTTCTATTGAATTTTCTAACAAATCATATTTATTTTGTTGTTCATCGGTTAACTCTGTGCCATATCTCATCAAAGAGGCAATTTGTCTTGGCCTTGGTATAGCATATCTAATTGCTTCAAATATTCTAATAGGATTATTAGAATCAAATATCCTATTTTTGTTATTATCTAAAAAATCTATATACCAAAACCCACTATCTTTGTCATAAAATAAGTTTTTATTTTTAGCCTCATAACCCATTTCTAATAGATTACAGCCATCAGTTATTAACTTAACATAGTGTTCATAAGGAATGTTATAAACTATCTCTAATTCTCTCATTACCTGATCATAGGAAGCACCATATTGTGAAGCATTTGCACAATTAACTCCAGGACACTTTCCTTGTAATACATAACATACATCAGTATCTTTTTCAATAACTCTCTTCATAGCATATTGCATTGGTGTATTAACACCCATTTCAACTTTTTTATTAATTCTTTCCATTACTCTCTCTTGACCTTGACGAGCACGGTAATTCTCTTTGACATATTCTAATGGTAAAGTATACTTAACTAATACTACATCTTCAAAATCAAAACAAGCACTACCTCCATCACTTATATTAGGCATTGTTTTAGACATTTGTATAGCACTATTAATATCTATCATATAATCAGACTCCTTTATCTCATTATAACATATAATACTATTTTTTACTCATTATTCCCCATAAAAATTGTATCACCCGAAACTACAGTATATAAGATATAATCTGGATTATTACTTACTCTTGGAATTTTAAGTATTTGCCCTATTTTCAAAAAGTCACTCGTTAGTCCATTTAAGCTTTTAATCGCATTTACCGTCGTTCCAAATCTCCTAGCAATCTGAAAAAGCGAATCCCCTGACACCACAGTATACAATATATAATCTGGATTGTTACTTGCTCTTGGAATTTTAAGTATTTGCCCTATTTTTAAGAAATCACTTGTTAGTCCATTTAAGCTTTTAATTGCATTTACTGTTGTTCCAAATCTTCTCGCAATTTGAAAAAGGGAATCTCCCGAAACTACAGTGTAAAGAAAATAATCCTCTTTTGGATTTTCTTCACATATAGCAAGTGGTGAATATAAAGAAGAAAGTGCGCTCCAAGTATCTCTACCTACTACACCATCCACTGTAAGTCGATTATTTGTCTGAAATCTTTTAACGGCATTCTCTGTTGCTATACCAAAGCCTCCATCCACAGATTCTGTATAATACAATAATTTTGTCAAAATATTTTGTAATTCTATCACATAGATTCCTGTACTTCCTAACCGAAGTGTTGGTCTTTCATCAAAAGGATCAATTCCACTTTCTGTTTCTATTAATGAAAAACTATGGCCATTAAAAGTTAAAAAATTTTTTTGAATCCTTTCTTCTTTATTTCTAAAATCCACTCTATTTTGGTTTTCAAAAGGAGCACATTCCTTTAAAATATTTATTAAAAATGAACTTATTTCCTTCTGTTTTCCCTGTAAAATAATCATTATAGAATCCATATCCTTTCTATTTATAAAGGATTTGAAAATGGGTGAATTTTCATTCATAACGAAACCTCCATTACAATAGAATATGAACTTACATAAAATAGGTGAAAATTATTTTTTTAAAACATATATTATAAAAAAGAAAGGATTTGAAAAAATGGCAAAAGGAAAACTTATTGTAAATGTCTACGTAAATAATGTCGCAACTCCAATAGAAGGAGCGACAGTAAATATAAGTGATGGTTCCAGTAGTATCGATGTACTAACAAACGAATCTGGGCAAACAAATATTATAGAATTAGAGGCTCCTGACAAAATGTATTCTTTGCAACCCCAAAAAGAAGTTCGGCCCTTTAGTGTTTACAACATTACTGTATATAAAGAAAATCTTGGTATGACCACAATTATTGGGGTACAAATTTATGAAGACACTTTGGCAATTCAAGACGTTTATCTAAGCACTACCCCCGGAGAAGCTGGAAAGCAAACAACCTATATCTCCTCCCCAACCATTTGGGAAAATAGAACTCCTAAAATGAGAGAAGATAATGTGCAGTCTTATGAAAATGGAAAAGTATTACCTAGAGTGATTATTCCAGAATATGTTATTGTTCATGATGGAATTCCTACAGATACTTATGCCGCTAACTACTATGTTTCCTTTTCTGACTATATTAAAAATGTAACTTGTTCTGAAATTTATCCAACATGGCCAAAAGAAACAATAAAAGCAAACGTTCATGCAATTGTATCCTTTACTTTGAATCGGGTATTTACCGAATGGTATTTTTCAAAAGGATACAACTTCACAATTACTTCTTCCCCTGCCTATGATCAAAAATATACTCACAATCGAACTATTTTCGACACCGTATCTAATGTAGTTGATGAAGTCTTTATGGAATACCTAAAATTTCCGGGTCGCTCTTTTCCCTTTTTTGCTCAATATAGCGATGGCATTCAGGTAGTAAGAGATGGATGGTTGAGCCAATGGGGCTCCAAAACATTAGGAGATCAAGGATATAACGCCCTTCAAATTGTAAGACATTATTATGGTAGTACCATCCAACTCGCCGAAGCTGAAATCGTTCCAGGTCTTCCTACCTCCTTTCCAGGATATAATCTAACGATAAATTCCTGTGGAGAAGAAGTACAACTGGTACAAAATGCACTCAATAAAATTAAAGGAAGTTATCCAGCTCTTCCTTTAATACCAACTACAAATGGAATTTTTGATGAAAGTACAGAATTGGCAGTAAAAAAATTTCAAAGTGTTTTTAGCCTTCCTGTAACTGGAGTCGTCAATTTTGCTACATGGTATAGAATATCGGCGATTTTCGTAGCTGTATCAAATATGCTAAAAGGAATTTTTGAATAAAAAGGAATACTTTAAATGATTCCTTTTTTCTATTTTTAAACAAAAAATATAGTATTTTTTATAAGTTCTTAAATATCGTTATAACCTTTATTTATAAGTGCTTACGACATTTTTAATTTTGGAATATGTTCACATATATTTTTATAATTTCTTATATTTTTGCTTTCAAAAGTAGTAAAAAAGTAGTAAATTTTATCAATTTGTTTGTATTATTAGTTTTAAAGTCTACACTTATGAGTGGAGACTAGTGGCTACATCACTAGTCTTAGCCATAATAAAGTTAATATTACCCTTATTATGTAGCATGAAGCACGTAGCATATTAATAACAAATTATTTTAAAGAAATTTATTAATATTTTAGAGCAATTAAATTAAATTGTATTTTTCTTTCAATTTGCATACTAGAATTTCAAACTCTTGTAATCCTGCATCTTTTAAATAAACTAAATCATTGCTATTTATAATATTAATTAATTCTTGCAAAAGAGTACTTTTATCTTTAAACCTCTTTATATTTTGCTGTGAAAAATACTTTAAAGCAGTTTTATAAGTATGTTTAGTATAATCTCCTATAAGATATAAATAATCAAAATACAAATTTTTGAAATATTCTCCAACATGTTCATGAACTAATGAAGTATCATCCTTTCCATTAGCGCCTGACCCAATTGTTCCTAAAACAGCTATTTTTCTTTTGTTTGGCATATTACTTGCGATTTGAAGTCCATTTATTACAGACTCAAAGCAAGAATTATATGTATCATCAATCACTGTGATATTTTCACTGTTTCTTAATATCTTAAATCTACCATCTATGGGTTTAAAATTATTTATGGCTTTCACTATATTTTCATATTTTATATGATATAATTCTGCTATTTTTATTGCTAAAATTATATTTCTAACAAAATATACCCCATATATATTTAATGAAAAATTGGTTATTCTACCATAAATCTTAGTTGTAAAGACTATGCCTTTATCCGTTTCTTTAATATCCCATGCTTCAGATACATTATAAGTAAGTAAATCATATTTATCTGTTTTCTTAATTTTCTTTAAATATTCATCATCCGAATTTATGCACAATATCTTTTTATCTTTAATATAATCAACAACATGCATTTTTTCTTCTAAAATATTTTGCTTTGTTTTAAAATTATTTATATGAGCAGTCCCAATAGAATTAATAACTGCTATAGATGGTTTTACTAACTTTGACATTTGTGTTATTCCTCCAAAGTTTGATGTTCCAAGTTCCAAAACTGCTATATCATAATTTTCAAAATATTGAAGAATTCTTGATAAATGCCACTTCGTATTATTATTATCATTATTAAAATCATACAATACTTTCATTTCAGTTTCTAATACTTTAGAGATTAAGTTTGTTAATGTGGATTTTCCATAACTACCTGTAATTGCTATAACTTCTTTTGATTCGTTTAATTCTCGCGCTCTTAATCCTAAATTATACAGCGCATAGTTAACATCTTCCACAGCTAATATACATATTGTTGGATTTATTTTTTTTGCTTCATTTATAATCTCCTCATAGTTAGTTGAATTTTTATTAATCATAAAACCTATTGCACCATTTCGAACAGCAGTAGTTATGTTTTTTTCTCTATTCTGCTTTTGAAAAATAATTGGAACATAAAATATTCCTGTATCAAAATTAGTATTTGATGTTGAGTATTTTTTTATTTGTTGACTACAATTTCCATTTATAATTTTCCCATTTGTTATTTCCTCTATATTTTTTAAACTGAACATAATTCCTCCACATATTTAAATACTTATAAAATATTTATTGTATTATAACAACATTTTTTATAGAAAGCAATTTATCATATCGATTTATAAAGTAGTAAATTCTAGTAAAATCGATTATAATATCGTAGGAATTCCTTGTAAAATAAGATTTATTACATAATAACTAAATTTTTCAAAATAAAAACAAACCATAACCATGATTTGTTCTTTATAAACGTTTCTATTTTACAAGTTTGTCTTGTAAAAATTGTTCAAAAATTCTTAACCCATACTCTTTATTATAGTAATTAGGAAACTCGTTTAAATGCGCTAAAGCAATCTTAGCGGTCATAATTAAATCATCATTGGTTACGTTTGTTTTTTCCTGAATCGTTCCATGTTCTAGTTCTATGTTTATCCCATCTAAAAACTCTTCGGGAGTAAACGCTTCAAAGGAAACATGGAGTACACTTGCCGCATATAGAGCATCTCTCATACAAAACATTGAATCACCAATTTATTATATGCTTCTCTTCACAAATAAGAAACAATAAAAAGGTCATATAAAACAAATTTCAATGACCTTTTCTTAATAACTTTACTCATCAATAAAACTAGACTATTTATCTCGTAAAACCGCTTTTTCTGTTTCTTCTACTTTTTTAATAATCTGTTTAAATAGTACATTCACTTCTTCATCGGTTAACGTTTTGCTTGGATCAGCAAACGTTAAAGAATAAGCAATTGATTTTTGATTTTCGAGTACATTCTCTCCTGTATACACATCAAAAACCTCGATATTTGTAAGGAGTCTTCCACCAGCACTCTTAATTGTTTTTTCAATCGTTTCTGACGGTGTATCTTTCTCTACAACAAAAGCGCAATCTTTTTTAACTTCTGGATATTTTGGTGCTTCCTTAAATTTTAATGGTTTTACGTTTTTTTCGGTTAATTTACTTAGATTAAATTCAAACACATAGATTTCATCCTTTTTTAAAGTTGGATGCACCCTTCCAAGAAATCCAATTGGTTCTCGGTCCACGAAAATCTCAGCACTCATACCGGGATGCATGTCTTTTAAATTGGTAACCTCAAAACTATAACGATTTTTAAAGCCTAAGTAGCAAAAAATATTTTCAATGATTCCTTTGATTAAATAAAAATCAACTTTACTATTTTGGTGCCATTCATTTACTAAATAATTTCCTTTCATTAAAGCAGCTACTTTTAATTCTTCCTTATAATTTTTATCATATACTTTACTGATTTCATAAATAAGAATGTCTTTTACTTTTCTAGCATTGTTATAATCATAGACGTTTATTAGGGATGGCAAAATAGATGTTCGAATCACAGATTTATCTACACTCATTGGATTTGGTAGTAGAATATTTCCTTCTGTTTGGTACTGAAATAAGGAAGACATTTCTGGTGACGTTAGTGTATACGTTTTTACCTCATTTAATCCAAGGGTACGAAGACGCTTTGATACAGCTTTTCTATAAAAAACATCCCCAACATATACGCCTCTTCTTGTCGTTACTTTTGGTAAGGTAGACTTTAAATTATGGTATCCATAAAGTCTTCCAATTTCTTCAGCTATATCGGCAACATTCTCCTCCATATCCAAACGTCTGTTTGGAATGGTGACAGAGAAGGTATCGTCTTTTAGAACATAAGGAAAACCTAATTTATCTAATTCTTTTTCCATATCCTGATTTTGAATTGTTATTCCTAATAGCTTATTCACTTCACTGGCCTTAAATGTAACTGTCTTAGGTGTTTTATCAATCGTATCATGAACAACCATACCCGTTAAGATTTTCGCATCGGCATATTTTTCTAAAAGATGGCATGCTCGATTGATTGCCATTAAAGTATATTCATAATTTAAACCTTTTCCATAACGAATACTGGCTTCACTTTTTAAATTTAAATGGCTTGCGGTATAACGAATACTGACCGCATCAAAAATAGCGCTTTCAATTAAAATACTCTTCGTACTTTCATCAACATCTGTATTTAACCCACCCATAACTCCAGCAATACAAACGGGTTTATCTCCATCGGTAATCACAATATCCTTTTTACTTAATACACGCTTTTTATTGTCTAATGTTGTGATTTCTTCTAAATCAAAGGCATCACGAACCACAATTTTATTTCCTAATTTATCTTTATCAAAAAAATGCATTGGTTGTCCAAATTCTAACATGACATAGTTTGATATATCCACCACATTATTAATAGAACGCATTCCAGCAGATGCCAATCTTTTCTTAATAAAGTCAGGAGATTCTTTTATTTTAATATCTTTTACCATTTTTGCTAAATAGTAAGGACATTTTTCCGTTTCGACTTTTAATTGAAAATGATCCGTAATATTTTCATCGATTTTTTGATAAGTACATTCAGGAAGCGTGACAGGTTTACCTAGAATTGCTCCAATTTCATAAGCAAAACCAATATGATAATAGCAGTCATTATTTCGATGTTTATGTACATCTAATTCATATAAAGTATCATCAAGTCCTAGATAAGTGAATGGGTTTTCTCCTACGATAGCATCACTACCTAATTCTGCAATTCCTTTATTATAGTTTTCTTCTGTTTTTTCTTCTAAACCAAGTTCAAATAAAGCACAAATCATACCATTGGATTCGACCCCACGGATTTTTCCAGCTTTAATCTCAAAATTTCCCGGAAGAATAGCCCCCGGTAAAGCTACAATCACCTTTAAACCCGTTCGAACGTTTGGTGCGCCACAAACAATTTGGTGAATCGTATGTCCATCATTTACTTTGCATACATTTAAGTGATCACTATCTGTATGAGGAGAACATTCGACAACTTCTCCTATTACCAAATGACGGCTATCGTTTGTCACAACTTTCTCAATATTCACGCCTGCCTTCGTTACTTTAACCGCAAGTTCTTTTAAATCTTCTCCTTCTAAGTCAATATAATCTTTTACCCAATTTAAGCTAATCATTCGATTCCATCTCCTTTCTATCAAATGCTTTTAGTTCTCTTAAATCTGTATTATAAAATGTACGAACATCCTGAATTCCATATTTAAGCATAGCGAGTCTCTCTGCCCCAAATCCAAAAGCAAAACCTGTCCAAATCGTTGGATCATAGCCACAATTTCTCAGTACATTTGGATGCACCATACCCGCTCCAGACACAGTAATCCAACCTGTATTTTTACATAAACTACAACCTTCTCCTTTACATTTAAAGCAAGAAACATCTGTTTCTACGGAAGGTTCTGTAAACTGGTAATAACTTGGACGAAACCGTGTTTTACAGTCCTCTCCAAATAATTTTTTGGCAATGATATCAAAAGTTCCTTTTAAATCGGATAAGCTAATTTCTTTGTCAACCAAAAGACCTTCAATTTGCATAAATTGATGCGAATGGGTTGCATCATCATCATCTCTTCTATACGTTTTTCCGGGGCAAATCATACGAACTGCCTCTTCTCCTTTTTTAGACAACATCGTACGGACTTGCACAGGACTCGTTTGACTACGTAGTAAAATTTCTTCCTCCTTGATATAGAAAGTATCTTGTGCATCTCTTGCTGGGTGTCCCTTTGGAATATTCAACAACTCAAAATTATATTTATCTTCTTCAATTTCTGGTCCATCTACCACATCATAACCCATAGACATAAATACTTCTTCCACTTCCTCAATCATTCTTTCTAAAATATTGGGACTTCCAACAGGAATGGTAACAGCAGGTAAACTAATATCTATTTTTTCACTCTCTAACTTTTTATTTAAGATTTTCTCTTCTATCTGCTTTCTTTTTTCTTCGATTAAAGTCGTAGATTCTTCTTTTAACTCATTTAATAGTTTTCCAAATTCTTTTTTTTCTTCTATACTCATTTCTCTTAGAGTATTCGAAAGTTCTGTAATTTTTCCCTTTTTTCCTAAATATTCTACTTTTACTTCATTTAAAGCATTTATTTCTGTAATGTTAGCAATAGCTTCTTTTAATTCTTTTTTTAATTGTTCTTTCTTTTCATTCATAATTTTTTCTCCTTTATATATGTTCTTTCCTACGTAATTTAAAGTGGATTCCTCCCACAATATAGGTATAAATGTATTTTGCGATCTCCTCTTTTTTTTCACTTTTAAAGACTTGATGTCTTACATCTGTTAAAATGGTGAATTGTTTTTCTCCTTTTATTTTGGCATAGATTTCTATACTAGAAGAAATAGGCACTACTTGATCAATGGTTCCATGCAATAATAAGATAGGACATTTTACTTGTACTAAGATAGAATTCGCTAAAGTGGCTATTTTTCTTACTTCTTTTAAATCGCTAAAAGGAACAGTAAATAGTTTTCGAAGTACTCCTTCAAATCCAGTTCCAAAGGGATGCTTTTTTCTTAAAACAACATCTTTAATGTCTTCCCTATTTTGAATAAGACTTCCTACGGTAAAGGCAGGAGCAATTAAAATCAATTTTTCTACCTGTGGATACTTAGCGGCTAAAATAGTAGCGATTGCCCCTCCCATGCTGTGTCCAATCAAAATGACTTTTTTTGTTTCTTTTAATGTTTCAAGTAATTCTTCCTCCGCTTTTTTTATCCATTTGTCATAAGTGATTTTTTCGACACCATGCTCTGTATGTCCCGGTAAAGTAAATGTTTTTATACGAATATTTTTCTTCTTTTCTAAATACTCTAATAGATAAATGTTGTCTTCCATCTTTGCTGAAAATCCATGAATAAAAAGTACTGTTTTCATACATCCACCTCACAAAAAAATACATCCTCTATAAGGACGTGCTTACACGCGGTACCACCTTACTTTGTAATAACTTACACTCTTAAGGATTATAACGCATCACCGTTTTACAAGCTAGGAGGTGAATTCATAAAATCATGTTTATCCCTATCTTCCACCATTTGATAAGTTCTCTTTCTAAACAAACATTTATTACTATTTCTCCATCATGGCCTTTCACTTATGTATTTAGTATATCATATTTAAAAAAAAAGAAAAGCTTTTTTTATATAAATATATAACATACCTCTATTTTTAAATTATAAATAGAAGCGACTCTTATGACTAAGAAAAGAAGAGCGCTTTTGAAACGGTAATTACAGGCCGTATACCATATTGTTGAAAGTCTGTAGGTGCTGTATCTAATCTTCCTTGATAATTGACAGCCCATGCTGCACTATAACCACATCCCATAGCACTTTGACTTGTCCAATACCCATTTACTTTTCCATCTATTGGATTCTTCGCCATAGCAGAAGAATAAGTATTATTATCTGTTAGATTACACCCATACTCTTTCGTTGCACCTGTACACTCATTTGTATAATCATAAAGCCAAGCATACTTACTAGAACCTGGGGTCGTTGCCACTTGCTTCATCCAACCATCTGTTACATCATAATTTGTTCCACTACCATCTAAATAGAATCTAGAAATTTGGTTGTCTATATTGATATCTTTGCCTGAATAACGTTTTTTAGCATTCCACTTTATTGTATCTTCTCGGCTTGCCCCTGTAATTTCAGCAATTTCATCAGCGCTTATCAGGCGTACTGTATTTTTTATACTTTCCTCCCAACCGATTGCATTCTCATCAAAATACTGTTTAACAAGATAATCGGTTGCAGGACCATTTATTGAATTCCATGTCACAATGGATCCCATGTTATGATCAAGCAACATTGTATAATTTTCTTCGTCCTCTTTATATACATACCACTTCATACAACCTGTTTTTATATTTGTCGGTGTTCCAAATTCATTCAAATTGGCTAAAGCCTGTTCTTTAGTACAAATTTTTGTTACATCCGTTGGATCAAAATAAACAGTTGCCAGATAGGTCTTTCCTTTTGCTATTTCAATCGCTGCATTTCCCTTTGGTTCCTCTGGTTCATTTGGATCTACTGGCTTCACTTCTCCTGTTCCATCGCATTTGTCCAAAAATCCTTTTTGTGATGTACAAGTTTTAAATTTCTTTGTTGTCATATCCATTTCATAATGCACATAGTAAGAATCAAAT